>JBAVYF010000467.1:0-3205 GCA_049698655.1 Occallatibacter sp.
ATACACACGCGGGCACTCCAAGCGTGTCAGTGAACTGGCCGCCGCCATCGCCGTAAAAATGGGACTGGAAAAGGAGGAGGTTCAGGATATCCGATGCTGCGGTCTTCTGCACGACATAGGGAAGTTGGGCGTCCCTGACCCTGTCCTGAGCAAGGCGGCGGTGCTGTCCGAGTCCGAGTATGATGTCGTGAAACTGCACCCGGTCACGGGTGAGCGCATCGTGAACGCGGTGACCTCTCTTCGGAAGCTGGGGAGCGGCATTCGCCATCACCACGAGCGAGTTGACGGCAAAGGGTATCCGGACCACCTTGCTGGGACTGCAATTGACAAGAAGGCTCTGATCGTCGGCACGGCGGACGCGCTCGATGCCATGCTCTCTGACAGGCCTTACCGCAAAGCCTACCGCCCTGAGAAAGCCGCGGAAGAAATACGAAAAGGCATCGGCACACAATTTGACGGCGACGTGGCGCTTGCCCTCTTGTCGCTCCTTGAAGGGGGCGAACTGCCGGTGTCTGTCTCGCTTCAGCCGGAATGGGACAGTGCCTCGCTGGCGGTCATGCGCTGAGCCGGAGAGGTGCGCGCTTGTTGCGCGGAGCGCTTCACCGATCCCGCGTACTCGAGGGGATGCTAAGGCCGCGATCCGCGCCGGCGCCGGTGTGTTTGAGGATCAGTGCCGGGTGTGATGAAGGCCGGTGGGAGGGCCGTTCAGGAAGGGTCGCAGGAATGGCGAACTCTGGAGTTGATCTCGAAATCCAACACGCGCATGCGCTGTTGGAAAAAGTCTGCAGCAGCAAGACGCTGCCATCGGTTCCGGTCGTCGTGGCCAACATCCTGACGCTCTGCAGGGATCCGGAGGTGAACTTTGCAAAGCTGGCGGAGATGACCTCGGCCGACCCGGCGCTTGTGGCCAAGCTCCTGCGGATGGCCAACTCCG
The DNA here is from genome assembly GCA_049698655.1 of Occallatibacter sp. Taxonomy (GTDB): domain Bacteria; phylum Acidobacteriota; class Terriglobia; order Terriglobales; family Acidobacteriaceae; genus Telmatobacter. The sequence continues at coordinate 935 of JBAVYF010000467.1, forward strand.
CGTTTTTCTCCGGTTCCCACAAGGTCTCCTCTGTCGACGCGGCGGTCGTGCGAATGGGGCTGAAGGTCACGCGCATCGCGGTCCTCGGGTTCAGCCTGGAGACGGAAATCTGCGGAAAGGTGCCCCAGGAATTCAACATCGAGCGGTTCTGGCGACACGCGCTGACGACCGCGAGCGCCGCCCACGTCATTTCGGAGACCGTCTGCCCGACCCAGGGCGACGAGTGCTTTTCCGCTGGAATCCTTCAGGATATAGGGATGGTGGCTCTCCAGTGCGCGCTGCCCCGGGAGTACCCGGAAGTCCTCGCCGAGCACCGGCGCCATCCTACGGCGGAGATCCACGATATCGAAAGGCGGTTGCTGGGCGTGACGCACACGGAGGTGGGCAGCCGGCTGCTGCAGTTGTGGAACCTCCCCGAAGAGGTCTACGCGCCGATCCGCTACCATCACGCACTGGACCAGGCGATGGCGGACGGCCTTCCGCCCGAGTTGATTGATGTGGCGCGGACGCTCGCTTTAGGCACCCTGGTGGCCGCATTCTTCCAGGGCAAGGCCAAAGGTGTGGCTTATCGAAGGGTCGTCCAGACGGCGCAGCGCCACTTCGGGCTTGGGCCGGAAGCCGTCGAGCAGATGTTCGGGAAGATCGAAAAGGTGGCGCGCAGCATCTGCGAGCTGTTCCAGATAGATCCGCGCTCGATGCCCGCTTATGAGGAGACGCGGATGTGGGCCGCCCACGAAGTGGCCCGGCTGGCCGCCGAACTGGGGCAAGAGGTGCGGTCGGCCGAGGAGCGCGCCGACGAGCGCGCTGAGGAGTTGCGCCAGCTCAGCCAGGAAAGCGATGAACTGCGAAGACTCATCTCTCTTGACGACCTGACCCTTTTGCTGAATCGCCGCGAGTTCCTGAAGAGGTTCGTGGCCGAGATCGTGCGCAGTCGCCGCCATGGGCACGAGCTGGCGCTCGTGATCGTGGACATTGACGACTTCAAGTCGGTCAACGACACCTACGGCCACGCGGCCGGCGACGAAGTGCTAAGGCATCTGGGCGGCTTTTTGCAAACCGAAATCCGGCAGTCGGATGTGGGCGCGCGCGTCGGAGGAGATGAGTTCGTGGTGCTGCTGCCCGAGACGGACCTCGAGGGCGCGATCAACTCCGCCGAAAAGCTGCGTTTCGGCATTGCCGAGTCCTCAAAAGGATGGGCCCAGGAAATGCCCGGCATCACCGTCAGCGTGGGCATGGTCCACTCCCGATTCGACTCGCCCTCCTTCGACGAAGGCGTCATCTTCGATAAGGCGGACAAGTGCATGTACCAGGCAAAGCGCGACGGCCGAAACTGCACGCGGTATGCCGCCATCTAGCGGGCGACTCCAAAGCGATGGGGTTGCACGCGCTGAACAAGCCGCTCACCCGTCGCCTTCGAGATTCCGCTCTTGAACCAGCGAGAGGCGGCGCGGTCAGGGAAGAAAGACGGCCTTGAAAACATCCCCTTTGCATTGCGCCAGGGCGTCCATCGCCTGCTGGCATCCGGCCAGCGGCGACTTGATGTCCACCAGCGTTTCCAGGTTCAGCGCCCCGCGCGCCAGGAGGTCCAGGCAAGGGGCATAGGCGTTCAGGGACCGGCACGCTCCGAGCACGTTCAGCTCCCGCATGTGGATCAAGCCCATATCCATGGGCTCCGGTTTCCAAATGTAGCTGAAGATGACCAGCGTGCCGCGCGGACGCAGCGCCGCCAGGCCGACGTTCGGCGATGCGCCGGCGCCGGTGGCCTCGATGACGATGTCCACGCCGTCGCCGACGCCTTCAGCTTTCAAGATTTCCTGAAGATTGCGGTGGTGAGTATTGCAGGTAATCGCCTGCGTCTGAGCAGCGATCCTCGAAAGGCGCCGGTCGTGATGGCCGGCCACGATGATCTTGCCCGCGCCTCTTGCCCGGGCGAGCTGCGCGTGGAGGAAGCCGAACGGCCCGTCTCCCAGGACCAGGACGCAATCGCCCGGCGCCAGCCCGGCGCGCTGGAAACTTTCGTAGCAGACGGCCGCGGGCTCGGCCAGGCAAGCCGCCGTTGGATTGACCGAGGGCGCAACGGGATGAGCGTTGACGGCATCAATCACCACGTACTCCGCCCAGCCTCCGGCGACCGCTCCCCAGCCCAAATGGCGGAAGTTCAGGCAAAGGTGCCCAATGCCCTGCCGGCAGCAGCGGCAAGCGCCGCAGCGCATGACGGGATCGAGCGCCACGCGTTCGCCCAGCCTGCGGCCCTCCACGCCGGGGCCGATC
>JBAVYF010000468.1:0-3596 GCA_049698655.1 Occallatibacter sp.
GGGCATACCAGGTTGCCCACATTCTCGATAAACAGATAGTCCAGCCCGCCCAGCGTCACGCCTTCCCAGCCGTCCAGGTGCCTGCCGATCATCTCCGCGTCCAGGTGGCAAATGCCGTGCGTATTGATCTGCCGCACCGGAGCGCCGCTCGACGCCAGCCGCCGCGCATCGTTATCGGTCTCCAAATCGCCAACTAATGCCGCAACACGAGCACCTCTCGTCCGCAATTCGCGCAGTGTCCACTCCAGAAGGGCGGTCTTGCCCGTGCCGGGGCTCGAAACCAGGTTCATCACCAGTACGCCGGCCTCGGCGTAGCTCGCCCGCAGCCCCGCAGCCAGTTCATCGTTCTTCTTGAGAATTCCCCGCCGCAACTCCACAATTCGCGTCGTCATGCCGTTTCCTCAACCTCATCAATCTCTATCGAATCAATCTCCAGCTCGCGGCCCTGGCGCATGTCGTTGCAAGGCTCGCCGCAGCGCGGGCAGCGGAAGCTCTGCACGCCGTCAAGCGTCACATCCCGGCCGCACGCCGCGCAATGCATCACCACCGGCAACACATTCACCACCAGCCGCGAGCCTTCCAGCGGCGTGCCCTCGGACGCAATCCCGTAGCAGAACTCCAGTGATTCGGGGACCACCGACGCCAACGCCCCCACGCGCAGCCGCACCTCGAGCACCCGCGCACCCGGATATCCCGCCAGCGTTTCGGTCACACTCTCCACGATGCTCGTAACAATCGAAAGTTCATGCATAAAAATTGAATTTTACGCTTTCGCCGTCCGCGCCGCTTCTGCCCTGCCGCAAATTGCCGCATGGCTCGGTCCGAGCCGCTCCGGTAGACTGGGAGGGCGATGAATTTGACGCACAGGATGCAATGGGCCGCGCTGGCAGCCGGACTAACCTCGGCGCTGGCCTTGTCCGGCTGCGGAACGCCGGGCGCGCCGCAGCCGCCCTCGCTCAAGCTGCCGGTCCCGGTAAGCGATCTGGCCGCCAACCGCGCCGGCAACCAGGTCACGCTCACCTGGACCATGCCCAAAAAGAACACCGACAAGCTGCTGCTGAAGGGCAACGTCGCGGTGCGCGTCTGCCGCAAGGAGGGCGCAGCCGCCTGCGACCCGGCGGGTGTAGATCTGTCGTTCGCTCCCGGAGCCGATGGCGCGTTCACCGATACGCTGCCTGCCGCGCTGGCCGCCGGAGCGCCGCGCCCGCTCAGCTACTTTGTCGAGCTCAGGAACCGCAACGGCCGCTCGGCCGGCCTCTCGAACGCCGCCGTTGTGCTGGCCGGCGTAGCGCCTGCGCCGGTAGCCAATCTCACCGCCGAGGTGCGGAAGGCTGGTGTGGTCCTGCGCTGGGCGAAACCGGAGTCCGCCGCGCAGGAATCGTCTGCAATTCGTCTGCACCGCAAGCTGCTGACCCCGCCGGCCACCAAGCCCCATGAGGGCCTGCTGGCGCCCCAGCCCGAGCCGGTCGAGCAGAACCTGCTGGTCGATTCCTGCGCGCCGGAAGGACGCAATGGGAGCTGTCGCGCTCTGGATAAAGAGATCCGCTTCGGCCAGGTATATGAGTACCGCGCCCAGCGCGTGGCCCGCGTCACGGTGGATGGCAAGACGCTGGAGCTGGCCGGTGAGCTTTCCGCCCCGGTGCGCGTCGAGGCTCAGGACATCTTTCCGCCCGCCGTGCCCACCAATCTCGCCGCCGTGGCCACCACCGGCGAAAACGGCGCGGAGACCGCAATCGACCTCAGCTGGCTCCCCGTCACCGATCCCGACCTGGCCGGTTACGCCGTCTATCGCCGCGAGGGCGAGGCCGACTGGCAGCGCATCTCGCCTGCCGAGCCGCTCGTTCCCCCGGCCTTCCACGACGTCCAGGTTCAGCCCGGCCACACTTACCGCTACGCCGTCACCGCCATCGGCCAAAACGGACACGAAAGCCCCCGCTCCGCCGAGACAGAGGAGTCCGTGCCCAACCCTTAACTGCAATCCAGCTCATTGTGTCGAGTAGCAATATGAATAAGCCGCAGCCAACTTGCCAACCCGCTATCCCGCGAAGCGGGGCCAACTTGCGAAATTGCTGACCCGCAAAGCAGGCTAACTCGCTAATTGCACTTCCGACCCATTAAGGAATTTCCCATGAGATATTGCCGCTTCCAATTCGAGAATCAAACCCACTACGGCGCGGTGGAAGATCGCAACGGCAAGCCATGGATTGTGCGCCTGACCGAAGCTCCCGAAGAAGACCTGGCCTTCCGTCTGGAGCCCGGCCGGTCTACAATCTTCGAGCCCATGCCGCTCAGCGCCGCCGAGCTGCTCGCGCCGGTCACGCCCTCCAAGATCGTCTGCGTAGGCCGCAACTATCGCGACCACGTGAAGGAACTGGGCAACGAACTTCCCACCGAGCCTCTGCTCTTCTTCAAGTCCATCTCCGCATTGCTCTCGCCCGGCGGCATCGTCCGCATGCCGGCCGTCTCGGCCCGCGTGGATTTTGAAGGTGAGCTCGTGCTGGTCATCGGCCGCCGCATCCGCAACCTCCGCGAAGAAGAATGGCGCTCGGCCGTGCGCGGCTACACGCTGGCCAACGACGTCACCGCCCGCGACCTGCAAAACAAGGACGGCCAATGGACCCGCGCCAAGGGCTTCGACACCTTTTGCCCCGTCGGCCCCATCGTGAGCGACGAACTTGACCCCGCCTCCGGCCTCACGCTCGAAACCCGCGTCAACGGCGAACTCCGCCAGCACGGCTCAACCCTCGACTTCATCTTTCCCATCCCTAAGCTGCTGGCCTACATCACCGCCGCCATGACCCTCGAACCCGGCGACCTGGTGCTGACCGGAACCCCCTCCGGCGTAGGTCCGCTCAAGCCCGGTGACCGCGTCGCGATTACCATCCCCGGCCTCGGCACACTCACCAACACCTTCCAACCGGATGAAAGCTGAAACTGGTTGCCGCATCACAAATACCGGATCAGTCTTCGCGCTGCCAGTCATAATGTCCTCTCAAAGATTTTGGGCCCATTAGCATCCCTTCTTGCTAGAATGACGTGCATGTCGATTCTGGAGATAATTCTGTATTACTTGCTTGTAGCGCTCGTCGCCATAAGCTGGATGTTTTTTATCGTTCCGCTGCTATTTCGATTGTTTGGAGTCCCGCTCTCGCTGAACCCTCGGAAGCGGTGGAGTGTAAAGCTCAGCCTCTGGCAAAGCATATTTGTGAAAGGCGTGCTTGGTTGGGGTGTCGGCATGATCATAGTCGTCACAGCAGACCACTATTTGCAGTGGAGGCTGCATGGCAGACCGGAGGACCAATTGACTATTGGCCGGTTTGTGCACATAGTCTGCACCTGGTTATTAGGTGGCGTCTTTTTCGGTGGGATGATGCATCTGGGGAGGGGAAATTCGCCGGAAGCTAAGCAGCCACCTTCCTAGATGTGCTGCTCGATAGCCACTTCTGGGCGAGTGGTCGGTGCTGGGTTTCCCAGGTCCGGATTTTCGGACCTGGGAAACCACGAACCTTTCATCTCCGCTCTTTGCAGAAAATTTCCCATAGTCGGCGCACATTAGAAGCTGTAAGGAGTGCGAAATTTTACCGATCGCTGCCCCC
>JBAVYF010000469.1:0-2270 GCA_049698655.1 Occallatibacter sp.
CTCCGGGCTAATGTTGGTTTACTCCGTCGATCTGCCCCAGATTCACGACCTGGAGCGTTATCGCCCCTCCACCACCAACGAGCTCTACGACCAGAAGGGCCGCATCATCGGCTCCTTTGCGCTGGAGCGGCGCGTGGTGGTCAACTACGACGACTTTGCGCCGGTGCTGCGCCAGGCCGTCCTCTCCATTGAAGACAAAAGCTTCGAGTCGCACTGGGGCATCAACGTCTTTCGCGTCGCGGGTGCAGCGTGGCACGACATCCGCAGCCACGGCCGCGCCCAGGGCGCATCCACGCTGACCATGCAGTTAGCGCGCAACCTCTTTCTCTCCCCCGAACGAACCGCCGCCCGCAAGCTGCAGGAGGCGTATCTGGCTATCCAGATCGAGCGCGCCTTCACCAAGCAACAGATCTTCACCCTCTACGGCAACCAGATCTACCTGGGCCACGGAATGTACGGCTTCGAAGCTGCCTCGCAGTTTTACTTCAGCAAGCACGCCAGGGAGCTGACGCTCACTGAAGCAGCTCTACTGGCCGGATTGCCCAAGGGGCCGGCGGCTTTTTCGCCGTTGCTTGCCCCGGAAAAAGCGCTGCGCCGGCGCAACCTGGTGCTCACCGAGATGGAGCTTGACCGGGTCATCTCCCACGAGCAGGCAGAGCAAGCCCGTAACGCACCGCTGGGGCTGCGCATCGCCCAACCCGAATCCTCTGTTGCGCCGTGGTTTCAGGAGGAGGTCCGCCGGGAGCTGGAAAAGCGTTTCGGCGCCGAGCAGGTGCATGTGGCCGGCCTGAAGGTGGAAACCACGCTCGATCTGGACCTGCAGGAAGAGGCCAATCGCGCCGTTGCGGATGGCCTCGCCGTCTACGAGCGGCGGCGCGGCTGGGTAGGTCAAAGCGGGCCGGGCAAGCTGGAAAACGTGCTCGCCGGCGGCAGCACAATCGAAGACTACAAGCATCCCGACTGGGCTCTCAAGTCTGGCGCAGGCGACTACGTTCACGCTGTGGTGACCCGCGCGCTGCCCCTGGAGATTCACGCCCGCGTGGGCGCCGGCGAGGTTGTGCTCACGCCGGACGACTGGAAATGGACCGGGCAGCGCTTCGGCGACGCGCTGGTCAAGCCCGGCGACATAATCTACGTTCACCTTGCGGACATCATGGAGGGCACAACGCGCCACGCCTCGCTCGAGCAGGACTCCGGCGCACAGGCCTCTCTGCTGGCCATGGACAACACCACCGGCGACGTGCTGGCCATGGTAGGCGGGCGCGATTACGCGCTCTCCCAGTTCAACCGCGCCACCCAGGCCGAACGGCAGGTCGGCTCCAGTTTCAAGCCCTACGTCTATACCGCGGCCATCGAGGACGGCGCTAAGCCCACCGACTTCATCGTCGATGGGCCGGTCAGCTTCGGCAGTTACACGCCGCACAACTACGAAAAAAACTATAAGGGCAAGATGACCCTCACCAACGCCTTCGCCGAGTCGCGCAACATTCCCGCCCTCAAGCTGGCCGACCGCGTGGGCATTCAAAAGGTCATCGAGGTGGCTCACCGCTTCGGCGTCACCTCCACCATTCCCGCCTACCTGCCCGTTGCCATCGGCGCGGTGGAAATTACTCTCCAGGAGCAGGTGGCCTCCTACGCGGTCTTTCCCAACGACGGGTTGCGCATGACGCCGCGGCTCATTCGCAAGGTGGAGAACGCCGACGGCATCACGCTCTGGGAGGAGCCGCCCGCCGTGAACGAGGTGATCAGCCAGCAGACGGCGCGCACCATGATGACCCTCCTCGAAGCCGTCACCGCGCACGGCACCGGAGCGGCGGCGGCGCAACTGAACCACCCGCTGGGCGGCAAGACTGGCACCACCAGCGATTACACCGATGCCTGGTTCCTGGGCTTTTCGCCCTCCGTCACCTGTGGCGTCTGGGTGGGCTTTGACAGCCGCGAGCAGCTCGGAGAAAAAGAGACCGGCGCCCGCGCCGCCCTGCCCATCTGGATCAACGTCATGCGCGTAGCCATCCGTGGCAAGGACGGCGAGAAGTTTCTCGGCGAAGAGAATGACAATCCCACGCTGAAGGCGCCCGCCAAACCTCAGGTCAAGCCGGCATTACCTCCGCAGCCTGCTCCAGCCAGGCCTTCGGGCGCCAATCCCCGTGCCGCCGTCAAACCCGCACTCAAACCCGCCCCCCGGCCCTGACATTTAGGGCATTTTCACTGATCGTGTAAGGAAGTTCCGTGCCCCATCCTCCTGAGCGAAGCGCAGCGGAGTCGAAGGA
>JBAVYF010000470.1:0-1537 GCA_049698655.1 Occallatibacter sp.
AACGCGGCCATCGAAGCGGCCCGCGCCGGGGAGCATGGCCGCGGATTCGCCGTCGTCGCCGGCGAGGTTCGCCGCCTAGCCGAGCGCACCAAGGGCGCCACCGAGGAGATTGCCGGCACCATCCGCAGCATCCAGGAAGAGACGCGCGAAACCCTGCAGGTGATGCAGGACAGCCGCGCGGCCGTGGAAACCGGCATGGAAGAGACAGCCAACGCTCGCAAGAGCCTGGAGGCCATTATCAAATCTTCCCAGGAGGTGGAGCACCAGATTCACCTGATCGCCACCGCCGCCACGGAACAGAACGCGGCCTCGGGCGAGATCTCCGAGTCCGTAGGCCAGATCTCTCAGTTGTCGGTCGACAATGCGCAAGGCGCCGAAGAAGCCGTAGAAGCTCTCAAGAACCTGGCTTCGCTGGCCGGCGACCTGGACGGCATGATCCGCCAGTTCCGCCTGGAGGACGACCGTCAGGCTGGTGGAAAATTCACCGGCCATGCGCAACCGGCGTTGCGGCCAACGCTGCGGCCCGCTCACCTGTAGCCCTTTACAAAAATCCTTCAGGAGTCTAGCAATGAAGAACGCAATTCGAACCAATGTGGTGCTGGCCGTGGTTGCCGCATTCGCCTGCGCCGTGAGCTTCGCCCAGTCCTCCGGGGAAGCGATCTACAAAGAGAAGTGCCTCCGCTGTCATGGAGCAACAGGCCTGGCCAACTCGGGAACCGGCATCGCAATGAAGGTGAAGCCAATTACCGATCCTGACATCAAAAAGCTCAGCGAGGCGGAGATGATAGAAATCGTCCGGAACGGCAAGGGCGGCAGGATGCAGCCGTGGAAGGACGAGTTGTCCAACGCAAAGATCAAGAGCGCGGTGGATTACTTCCGCACGTTTATCAAGTAGGGAAAGACGCTACGTGTCAGGTTTGCTGGGGTTGCGAGAGGAAGTTCTTCCCGTCACCTCGCCACAAGGCCGGCGGCAGCCGTTCCCAGATCTGCGGGGCCAGCGATCAATCTCATTGCTGGGTCCACAGGGTTGCCGCCGTTTTTCATCCACGCTGCCGGAACCGATTCCGGCAGCGCTTTTGTTGAGGATCCCGGCCTGCCCTCAGGCGGGTTCCCAGGCAGACTCTCAGTATTTGCGCAGATAAGTCTTCGACAGCCGGTCGTGCCAGCAGAGGTGGTCGTCGTCGAAGAGGATCCAGGCTATGCCCAGCCCCACCGGAAGCACGGATAGCAGCAGCGCTCCCAACCGGCGGCGCGACTGCGCACGGGTGGGACTCTGGCCGTCGAAGGTGCACAGGGAGATGCGAGCGCACCTCATGCCCGGCGTAGCCCCGTCCAGGGTGAAAAAGAGCGTATGGTAAAGCAGGCCGGCGAGCAGGAGCGCCGAAACCGCGCTTATTTCCACGATTTTTGCCGGGAGCGGATGACCGATATTTGCCGCAGCCACCAAGGCCGACCCCAGGCAGGCGCCGGCGATCAGCGCGCCATCCACAAGGGCCGCCGTCAGCCGGCGGCCGGTGGACGCCTGTTGCAGGATCGG
>JBAVYF010000471.1:0-3317 GCA_049698655.1 Occallatibacter sp.
TGGTTGAACAGATCGGGCACACTGGTCGGATGCCTAGGATGTTTTTGGCCCGTCAGCAGAGGACAGAAGGCCAAGCCTAGGACGAGAGCAACGGCTAGAATTTTCAGCGCGCCCATCATGCGTCTCCAAATTACGGCAACATATTTTCATGAACCAGGATGCATGTCAAGTAAAGATACGATATATTTCTCAGGAGTGATTAAAGTCACAAACGCAGTCAGACGGAGCGCGCGACGGATGGGATGAGAGTTTAATATCCACCCAGGTCTTGCGGCGTGGGGCCATTTGGCCGCGTCGATGTGATCTGAGTCACGGATTACAGCGAATCCGCCGCGTTGGTATACTAACGGTTGGCAAAGCTGGATTCGATGACCCCTGCGACAGAGGGCTTTTGCCTGGCTGCCCGGCCTTTTTCGGGGAAGGAAGACCATGGGAACACTGCTGGAATCCATTCACTCGCCTGCCGATCTGAAGCGCCTGAGCTTCGCGCAGATGGCGGAGCTGGCCGAGGAGATTCGCGAATTCCTGATTCAGACGCTCTCCAAAACCGGCGGCCACCTGGGCCCCAATCTTGGAGTCGTCGAGCTGACCCTGGCCCTGCACACGGTCTTCAACACTCCCACGGACAAGCTGCTCTTCGACGTCAGCCACCAAGCCTACGTCCACAAGATGCTCACCGGCCGGCTGGACCGACTGGACACCATTCGCCAGCCGGGCGGGCTGAACGGCTTCATGCTGCGCACCGAGAGCGAGCACGACTGCTACGGCGCGGGGCACGCGGGGACGGCTCTTTCGGCAGCGCTGGGGATGGCCGTGGCGCGGGATCTGGCTGGCGGCAAGGAACACGTGATCGCTGTGGCCGGCGACGGCGCTTTCACCAATGGAATATCCTTCGAGGCCCTCAACAATATCGCCGAGCAGACCAAGCGGCTGATCGTCGTGCTCAACGATAACGAGTGGTCCATCGACCGCAACGTGGGCGCCATCGCCCGCTACTTCCACAAGATCGTCACCAACGAGCACTACAAGAGCCTGCACGACTCGGCCAAGCGCATCGTGGAGAAGATCGGCGGCAAGACGGCGGTCGAGGTGGCGCGCCGCGCCGAAGAGGCCGCCAAGAGCATGTTGTGGCCCTCCATTCTTTTCGAGGAGTTCGGCCTGCAATACTTTGGCCCCATCGACGGCCACAACATTCCTCTGCTTGTTGAGACCTTCAAATTTCTCAAGTCGGAAAACCGCCCCGTGCTGCTCCATGTCCTGACGCAAAAGGGCCGCGGCTACCAGCCGGCGCTCGACGGGCAGAAAAAGTTTCACGGCCTCGGCCCCTACGACCCGGAGACCGGCGAGACCAAGCCCGCAGGCCAGCCCAGCTACGCCGAGGTCTTTGCCACCACGCTGGTTCAACTGGCCAACCAGGACGAGCGCGTTGTAGCCATTACCGCTGCCATGCCCAGCGGCACCGGACTCGACCTCTTCCGTCCGCATCATCCGAAACGTTATTTTGACGTGGGCATCGCCGAGGAGCATGCAGTCATCTTTGCCGCCGGAATGGCCGCGCGCGGCTACCGGCCGGTCTGCGCCATTTATTCAACTTTTCTTCAGCGCGCCTTCGACTGCATCGTCCACGACGTGGCCCTGCAAAAGCTGCCCGTGCTCTTCTGCATGGACCGCGCGGGTCTCTCCGGCGACGACGGCCCCACGCATCACGGCCTCTTCGACATCGCCTACCTGCGCGGCGTTCCGGGCATGGTTTTGATGGCGCCCAAGGACGAGGACGAGCTGGCCGACATGATGAAGACCGCCCTCCAGCTTCCGGGGCCGAGCGCCATCCGCTATCCGCGCGGCGTGGGCCCCGGCGCGGCCCGCAAGCCCGAGCCGCAGGTCATTCCCGTCGGCAAGGCCGAAGTGCTCAAGGACGGGTATGATGTGGCCATCTTCGGCCTTGGTCCCATGACTACCCTGGCGCAGGAGCTGGCCGCGCGCCTGGAGTGCGCCGGCTTCTCCGCCGCGGTCATCAATCCGCGCTTCGTTAAACCTTTTGACCGCGAGGTGCTCGCCGAGTACGCCAGCCACGTGGCGGCTTTCGTAACGTTTGAAGATCATGTGAAGATGGGCGGCTTCGGCTCGGTGGTCATCGAGGCGCTTGCCGAGTTGGGCAGCTCAGTTCCGGTCGTACGCATCGGCTGGCCCGACCATTTCATCGAGCATGGCAAGGTTGATGCGTTGCGCGCCAAGTATGGCCTCACCGTCGATGCGGCTCAGGCACAGGTGCTGCCGTTGCTCACCCGTATCAAGCGATCAGTGCTGGTGGCCAGCTAGAAACTGCGTCGCTTCTACGACGATGCCGATGTAAAATCCAGGTGTATGCTGCGTTTGATCACTACCGTTCTTGCCATTGTGTCGCTCGCGCCGCTTACGCTTGCGCAGCAGAAAGAGACCTCTATGACTCACCATGCACGCGGCACCTTCACGGTAAATGTTCAGCCGCTCACGCCGCCGCCGGCTGAGGGGCTTGGAAGATTCTCCATCGACAAGCAGATCCACGGCGATCTGGAAGCGACAACCAAGGGCGAAATGTTCTCAGGCGGCGATCCGAAGCAAGGAGCTGCCGGATACGTGGCGATCGAAGTTGTCACGGGGACGCTCGCGGGAAAACACGGCAGCTTCGCGCTGCAGCACACGGCCACGATGGATCGGAGCGGGTTCAAAATGTCCGTGACTGTCGTGCCGGGCTCCGCGACAGGGGAATTGAAAGGCATCGCAGGCACGTTCACCATTCACATTGAAAACGGGCAGCACTCGTACGACTTTGAATACACGCTTCCCGAGTAACCCGGAAAGCACCCTGGTCGCGTAAGTAGTCGAATTGAAAACCGCTGTGGCAGGGTGAGCCGCTCCGCCCGCGCGAATGTTACAGTGGAGTTTCACATCCCATGTTTGCCACCTCCCAGCACGCGCACTTCATCGGCATCGGCGGAATCGGCATGAGCGGCATTGCCGAAATCCTGCTCAACCTCGATATTAAGGTTTCGGGCTCTGATCTGCGCCGCGGGCCGGTGACCGACCGCCTGGCACAAATGGGCGCTACGATCTACGAGGGCCACAATGCCGCCAACATTGCCGGGGCCACGGTTGTGGTCACCAGCTCCGCCGTCTCCGCGTCCAATCCCGAGGTGCTGGAGGCCCATGCCCGCAAGATTCCCGTCATCCAGCGCGCCGAGATGCTGGCCGAGCTGATGCGCCTCAAATACGGCATCGCTATCGCCGGCATGCACGGTAAGACGACGACGACTTCGATGGTGGCCGCGGTGCTGGCT
>JBAVYF010000472.1:0-4325 GCA_049698655.1 Occallatibacter sp.
CGACCAGGGTCTTGGCGTCGGCAAACTGCGCAAAAGCTCCGTTGGTTGCGTCGGCGGGCTCAAAGCTGCCCGGCCGCACCCGGAAGAGCGCCGCGCCCAACGGCGTATCGGGATAGTGCCAGGCGCGAATCTCCCCCGGCGGCGCCGGCGCCTCGATGCCGGTAGCCAGGAACCAGCTGTCGTTGTGTCGCTTGAGGGCCTCGCGATAAGAAAAACGCAGCAGACTGGCGCAGTCGGTGATCTCCGCCGGAAGTTCTGCCCTGGGGCGAATGGCCTGATATTCGGCGATCAGCATAAACCAGCGGCGGAACGCTGCCTGATCGGCTGGATCGGTAAACCGCAGAAAATCCGGCGTGCCATCGCCGAAACGGTCACTCCAGTTCAGCGCACGGCTCGCGGCGCTGCCCGGAGCAGTCTGCGAACTCCGTTGGCCCTGTGCTCCATTTTGCCCGCTCGGATGCCGCATAAAGCCCGGCCTGCGCAGCAAGAGTAGCAGGATAACCAGCAACACAAGCGACGCCGTCAGCAGCCGTCTGGAAGAAACGTTCACCGGAAAGCTTCCTCGAAGGATGCTCACATCCTAACGCAAACCGCATGTTGCGCGGACGCAACGCCCAGCATTTTCATGGAAATAACAGAACCGTCAAGGACAAAATGGCTATGGAGTCATGCAAGGACGGTAGATCACATTTCTACATCTGGGGGTCTATCGTGCGATCAGATACATCAGCCAACTGATTACGATTGCCGAGGCCACGAAGATAACAAAACAATAAATTCCATAGCGGATCATGCGCCGCGGCGTCTCGCGCTGGGTAACACCGAAGACGATGGACGCGAAGAGAGCGAACAGCACAACAGACGCAAAATGAGAGAGCCGGAGCATCAGGACTTCCTCCCGGTGCGAAGATTGTGCGCGTCCACGGCGGCAATCACGTTCAACAGGCCGGCCACCACGATGAAACGCGTGCCATAGTCGGCGGTGGTTACCTGCACCTGGTCCGCGCCCCAGCCCGCAATCCGGCTGACGATGTACAGCAGCCCGTTGCCTAGGTCGCCGGCCAGTCCCAGAATGTCCAGAATGTCGTGCGCGCCTGCGTAGAGCTTGCCCTGCATCGCGATGCCCAGCACAAACATGGCCAGGATCGACGCCCCGAGCAGCGTCCCGCGGCCCCATTTGCGCAACAGAAAATGCCCTCCGCCCGGCACCAGCCAGCCGACGATCAAAGGAAGGTAGACAAAACCCTGTTGCGATTCCGATTGCAAACCGGAACCTGCCGCGCCACTCTTGTTTTCGTCTGTTGCCATCCCTTTTGACTATAACGCATTGGGGCAGGGGTCAGGGGTCAGAGATCAGGGGTCAAGATTGTGGGCGCGGCGGGGAATGAGAATGCTGTGAAAGCCCCTCTCACGCCACTTTTTCGGGGCCGAACTTCCTTTTTAATAACAATCCGTCCAGTTCGGACCGACGAGGAAGGATAAGGTCAAGCCACACCTGCCGAGGTCCACCCATTAGACGTGTCGCCACTCGTTGCGCTTCTGGCTCTGCAGATCCCCAGCCCGCAAAGTCATTAGCGAGGATTTCTAAACTTAGAAGTACCGCGGCTAAGAACTTCCACGTCCTCCTCGCGATAGCGGATTGCCAGCGTTCAACTACGATCACCGCGAGCGCCGCAACCAATATCCACCAGCTAAACGCCCATGCGCATGCAATCGCGGCAAGAATTCCTATCCAGCAAATCATTTGAAGCTTGAATGCGGCCGTGGCGCCTCCCATGATTTTTATCATGTCGGGCATCTGTCCAAGAGTGACCATGTTGTCTCGTGTGGCCATTACGCTCTCTAGGTTTGATATTTTCACAGCGTTAATTAGCGCAAGAGACTTCGCGAGCAACTCGTGAGGTGGAAAGCGACCCGCGCGATTGGCTCCTCCGTTGACCATGGCCGATTCGTCCATTTCCTCCTCCGCGTGCCAATCCCATTATCCAACCGGGGCGAGCGCTTAGCAAACCTCTGCCCGCTCCTGCGTAGTGGGGAATTGTAGCGATTGCTTCGCCAGAAGAATACACATGGCTAATCCGGCTCCGGGTGGGACACACAGGCCAAAGCAAAGCGTCCGTCTGCCTGCTCTTCGCACGAAAACACACAGCAGTGATCGCCTACGCGGATCTTTGTATGGTTGTTGAAATAGTCGCATTCAATTCTGGCGTCACGCTCTGGCATTGTCCACTGTGGCGACCTGCTGTACTCGACAATCCTGTTCCCTTTGTCTGGCCCGTTTTTCTCCAAGTGGTGCGTGAATATGTACACTTTCATGACATAGATTGTATCGCTTAAGATGCCCGCAACGACACGCAAGAGCCCGTGACCGCGCCGTCTAGGTAAGGGGGCGTTGGTCCGGGCAAAGCTACCCACATGTGGTGGTTTTCTGTCGCTGCTCAGCCGCCGTTAGGTCAGCGTCAACGATCTCACCTCGGCCCCATCCGGCCTTCAGCCGTTCATATCTGGCAGCCTCTGCTAACTCAAGTGAATCAAATTGGCCGAGGTAGTATTTCACGCCATCGCTCTCTTTGGGCTTCAGAGTGGGGGCCACCCAGCCATAAAGTTGGTATCTTGCTCTCTTTGTCATGTCGCAATGATAGGACGTCCGGTTGTCTCGTCAATAGACTCACCCGGCACCCGACTGCGCAAATCATCTAGATTCGTACCAATTCCCGCTGAATTTTTCCCGTGACCCAGGCCTTGCCGGGGGCGGTCAACATATCGATTTCGCTGCGCACACCGAACTCCGGCAGGTAGATGCCCGGCTCGACCGAGAAGCAGGTGTTGGGAAGCAGAAGCCGCACGTCGTGGGTCTCCAGATTATCCAGATTCGCGCCCACGCCATGCACCTCCTGGCCTATGTTGTGGCCGGTGCGATGAGTAAAGTACTCGCCGAAGCCAGCCGCGTTGATTACCGCGCGAGACGCGTCGTCGGCCTCATAGCCGCAGATCGAGCGACCCGCCGCGAAGGCCTGCTCGACAGCGCGAATGGCCGCATCGCGAGCGCCAAGCACGGTCTCGAAGACCTGCTGTTCCTTCTGCGTTGGTTCGCGCCCCACTACCCCGGTCCAGGTGATGTCGTAGTAAATGCTGTCGGGTTTGTCCACCCGCGCCCAGATGTCGATGAGCAGAAAGTCGCCTTCGCGGATGGGCGCGGCATGTTCGGCGGTTGGCTCATAGTGAGAGTCGGAGCAGTTGGCGTTGACGCTGACGTTGGGGCCATCGGCCCACACCAGCCCCTCGCGGCGCATCGCCTCGCAAAGCCACTGCACGTGATCGAACTCGGAGTAGGCGCCCGCCTTGACGGAGCTTGGGCGCAGACGGCGGCCAATCTCCTTCCAGCCCTCGGCCAGAAGCGCGTCAATGGCTCGCTGCGCGACGGCGTGGCTGGCCATCTGCTCCGCATTCAGCACCGCCTCAAACTGACTGACCATGTCGGCAGAACTAACGATCTTTTTGCCCAGCCCGCGCAGAAACTCCACCGTACCCGCATCGACCATGGAGACATACATGATCGCGTTGTTGGGCGAGTACTGCATGGCCACGGTGCGCGCGCCGGCCAGCAGCGTCTCCAGGCCAGCGGCCAACTCCTGCCAGCTTGAATACATCGCCTTTGTGCCGGGCAGCGCGTCCAGTCTTGCCTGCTCGATGCGATGCACCAGCTTGCGCGGCTCGCCCGTGGCGGGCACAAAGTAGTACCAGCGCCGCGTGACGTGCAGCTTGGGGTCCATGCCCAGGATGCGTTCGCCGATGGGGTCGCGGTGATGATGGTCATAAAACAGCCAGCCGTCATGGCCAGCCTCGCGAATGGCCGCCTGAATCGCTTGAAGGTTCATACCGGCCATGATACGCGAGCAGGGGATGCGCTCGCGAGGCTCCGCTGCCTTATCCCTGATGAAGCACCGCGATCAGGGCCAATATGCCTTCAGACTGACGCCTCGCTTTCCAGCGGCGAAGTTTCCACATTCGCTCCACGCACCCCCGCCCGCGTCTGCGAAAATAGGAGCTTGACTATGACTATGGACAACCTTCTCTCGCTGAAAGACGACATGGTGGCCTTTATCGAGGGCCACGGCCTGCAACGCCTTCCCGGTTACGTCACCGAGGACATCCCCTCCATTGTGTGGGAGGGTGATGACAACCCCGACGCATGGAAAGACTTTGTGGAGATGGCCAAGCGCGCCGGCGCTCCCTTCGTGACCTTCAGCGAGATGACGCTGGAGGCCGAGGAACTGGACGCGCTGATCGAGGAAGCCGGGGAGATGAACTTCCCCGACGAAGAG
>JBAVYF010000473.1:0-2139 GCA_049698655.1 Occallatibacter sp.
AGCCAGCACAGCGGCAACAGCCAGCGCCGCAGCAGCACGCCCAGCAACGGCCAGCGCAGCGGCAACAGCATCAGCCTCAGCGCACTGCAGCGCAGCAGCGTACCGAGCAGACCACCTGGCAACATCATCGCGCAGCGAACTGGCAGACCGACCACCGCACCTGGCAACAACGGGGCGGGTACAACGGCTACCGTGTCCCTGAAGCCCGATACAACGTCTACTTTGGGCCGCGGAATGTGTTTGGGATCTTCGGTCTTCCCTTCATGGTTTTTGATGGATATCCGCGTTTCCAGTACAACGGCTACTGGATTACGCTTCTCGACCCATGGCCGGCATACTGGTCGAATGGCTGGTATGACACCGACGATGTCTATGTGGTTTACCAGAACGACGGTTATTACCTGTACGACGACAGGTATCCGGGCATCGGAATTGCCATCAGCATCTCGATGTAATGGAGTTGAGTCCGCGCCGGTCTTGCAGCAGCAAGGCCGGTGGTGGGCTCAGATGATGCGAACAGGCCAATGCACTCATTGAGCATAGGTTGAGCCTCGTTCAGAGCATCGGTCCCCTGAAACGCCCTGCCGGCCACCAACCCCCCGCCCGATCCCCACTCGAAAAAATCGCCCACGCCGCACCGAAGCCCCTACCCCGCACATCCTCTGCATCTGTCAAGTCCCCCACCGGCCGAGCAAGCCTGCAATCCTCGGCTGAACAGCTTGCTGAAAAAGTCCCAAGCTTGGGACTTTTTCTCCACAGGAGATTGCGTTAGACAGGAAGTATGCGAGGCGAATCGATTCAGCAAGGCGCGATGTTCAGTTACGTGACGATGGAGCAGCGGATACCGGTCGATCATCCGATACGGAAGATCCGTGCCATAACCGACCGGGCGTTGCAGCGTATGGAGGCGGTTTTGGCGTCGCTGTATGCTAAGCGGGGCCGCCCATCGATTGCGCCGGAGCGGCTGCTGCGGGCACAGTTGCTGATGGTGCTGTTTTCGATCCGCAGCGAGAGCCAGCTCATGGAGCAGCTGAACTTCAACCTTCTCTATCGCTGGTTCGTGGGGCTGGAGATGGACGATGCGGTGTGGGAGACGAGCGTGTTCTCGAAGAACCGGGAGCGTCTGATCGCAGCCGAGGTAAGCGAGCAGCTGCTGTTGGCAGTGGTGGAAGAGGCGCGTGGGCACGGCTTGCTGAGCGAGGAACACTTCACCGTGGATGGCACGCTGATTCAGGCCTGGGCCAACCGGCGCAGCTTCAGGGAGAAGCCGGTGCCGCCCCATCGCGGCAGCGGCGCGCGGGGCCGCAAGCTGCTGCGCGATACGCATGAGTCGACCACCGACCCGGAGGCGCGGTTGTATCGCAAGAGCGCTTCGGGCGCGGTGGTGCCAAGCTATCTGGGCCATCTGATCACGGAAAACCGCAACGGGCTGATCGTGGTTGCTGAAGCCAGTCAAGCCGGCACGGCCGAAGAGCGGCGGGCGGCGCTGGAGATGCTGCGCAGGCTGAGGCGTCGCGGGCGCATCACGCTGGGGGCCGACAAGAGCTATCAGGAGAAGCGCTTCGTCGCCGCGCTGCGGGACTCCGGGATTACGCCGCACGTGGCCGAGTATGCGCCCAATGCAAAGTGGCCGAACTGGCTGACCGAGCAAGAACGCAAGGATCCTGGCATGGAGCTGAGCCAGAAGAAACGCAAACTGGTCGAGAAGTCCTTCGGATGGATGAAACAGGACCGGCCGATGCGTCAGGTCAAGCTGCGCGGCTTGCGGAAAGTTGATTGGCTGTTCCGCATCGCAGCTGCGGCGCACGACCTGCTGCGGCTGAGCAAACTGGTCCCGATTCCGGCCGCGGCCTGAGCGGGGAGTGGTGTCTCTGCGGAACCGGAAACGGCCCTGCAGAGACGAAAAACAACGCACCAGAACCCCATCCCCAGCGAGGAAACTTCTCGCATGGGGACGGCCAAGAAAAAAGCACGGCTTTTTTCAGCAAGCTGGAAAGCCGTGCCCTTTCAAAGCGTCGGCGGGTGGCCGGGTCTATTCCTCGATTTTGTAGGAGTAGTCCTCGATCCGCGCCAGGCGGTACCAGTTATGGGACCGGAGAGGAATTGGCTACCGAAGATGCCAGAGATTCCAGGTGGCAT
>JBAVYF010000474.1:0-20908 GCA_049698655.1 Occallatibacter sp.
TGCGCCAGCCGGAGGTCTCGCGCTGCCCGGCCTGCTCCACGCACGTGCAGAGCGACTTCCACTTTTGTCCGCAGTGCGACTACCAGCTTGCGGCCAGTTGCGGACACTGCTTCCGGACTGTGCGGGCCTCTGACCAATTCTGCACCCGCTGCGGTCATGAGCTTGCCGCGGATCACATGCCTGCGCGGCTGCGGGTGATGGGCGAGTAAGCATGCACCGGCCCTACGGGACGGTTTTAGCATGGTTTGTATGCCAACCCAGGGTTTCGCTTCACTCCACCCATGGGCTACTTTCACTTCCTCCCTCCGGGAGGAACGCCGGCAGTTCATCCGCAAACCTTCGTGCGATTGCCCTACTATAGGAAGCCCCCCTGCCCGACACACCCGTGCGCGGTGTAAACTTCTCCTTCGCGCCGAAAATCTCGTTTCGTCCACGCGAACAGGGAAAACACTATGCGCAAAGTTTCGTTTGTTCTCTTCCTCGTTTTCGTCCTCGCTCCGTTTTGCCCGGCCCAAACCGCACAGTCCGCTGCCCCCAAGCGCCCCATGACCTTCGAAGACATGATGCAGTTGAAGCGTTTGGGCGAAACCGCCGTTTCGGCAGACGGCAAATGGCTGGCCTACTCCGTCACGACAGTGAATCTGGACCAAAACACGAAAACAACGGAGTTGTGGTTGCAGGCGATTGCCCCGTCTTCCGGAAGCGGCAGCGAACCGATGAAGCTGGCTGTGTCGCAGGCCGGGGACAGCGGCCCGCAGTTTGCCCCTGACGGCAAGCGGATTCTTTTCCTCAGCAGCCGCTCCGGCTCCGAGCAGGTCTGGCTGGCGGACTTCGATGGTGCAACCGGCGCGACCAGCAACGTGAGGAAGCTGACGAGCGTCTCGACTGAAGCCGGCGACGCCATCTGGTCGCCGGATGGGAACTCTGTTTTGTTTACTTCCGCCGTCTATCCGGATTGCCCCGCAATCACGACAGCCGACAGTGCAGCTGGCGATAAATGCAACGCCGATCGCGATGCCGCTCAGGCCGCAAGCAAGATCAAGGCGCAGATTTTTACTCAGCTTTTGTATCGCCACTGGGACCACTTCACCGGCCCCAAGCGCACCCATCTTTTCCTGGCAACGGTCGCGACCGGCGCTCTGCGCGACCTGACGCCGAACGATCCGCGCGATGTTCCGCCCTTCTCACTTGAGGGCGGCGGCTGCGGTTGCGCCTTTGCGCCCGACTCCAAGGAGCTGGCCTTCACCGAGAACCTCGACCCGGAGCCGGCCATCAGCACCAACACCGACATCTTCACGCTCGACCTGACCAACCCATCAGCCAAGCCGGTAAAGATCAGCACTGCACTCGGTGGCGACTTCAACCCCGCCTACTCGCCGGACGGCAAGTATTTGGCTTGGCGCTCACAGGCGCGGGCCGGGTATGAAAGCGACAAGTTCCGGCTCGTGCTTTATGACCGGGCGGCGAAGACGGGCAAGGATCTGCTGCCGAAGTTTGAGAATTGGGTGGATGAGTTTGCGTGGGCACCAGATTCCAAGACCATTTATTTTGTGTCTTGGGACAAAGGCGAAGTTCCTGTTTTCGAAGCCACACTTGAAGGGGAAGTTAATCAATCGGGAGAGAATGGTGAGAATGTTGGCGCATTTTCAAGTCTCTTGCCTCTACCAAAAGGTTTTGCCGGATACCTCATTGCAACGAAGATGACTGTTGAGCGTCCGCCCGAGGTTGTCAGGTTTGGCCTCTCTCTCGACGTCGGCGCCGTGAAGCCACGCGAAAAGGGTGGCCCTGGCTTTCTTAGCGAGATTCTTCACTTCAAAGACATTCCCGTTACCCATCTGAACGACGCCATCGTCGCGCAGCTCGACGAAGGCAAGCTCGAAGGCTTCTGGTTCACCGCCGCCGACAAGACCAAGCTGCAAGGCTTCCTTATCCGTCCTCCAGCCTTCGATCCCAACAAAAAATACCCGGTAAAATTCCTCATTCACGGCGGGCCGCAGGGCGCATGGGGCGACGACTGGAGCTATCGCTGGAACCCCGAGCTCTTTGCCGCCAACGGTTACGTGGTCATCATGATCAACATGCGCGGCTCGACCGGCTACGGCCAGACCATTGTGGATGGCGTCAACGGCGACTGGGGCGGCAAGCCATTCACCGACCTGATGGAAGGCCTCGACTACGCCGAGCAGCACTACCCCTTCATCGACAAGAACCGCGAGTGCGCGCTGGGCGCCAGCTACGGCGGCTACATGGCCAACTGGGTGGAGGGCCACACCAACCGCTTCAAGTGCATCGTCTCGCACGACGGCATGTTCAACGCCGAGTCCGCCTTTGGCACCACCGAAGAAGACTGGTTCAACATCTGGGAGTTCCGCGGCCATCCGTGGGACTACTACGGCAAGCCGGATGCCGAGAACCCCTATCGCAAGTGGTCGCCCTCGCTTTCCGCGAAGAACTTCCGCACTCCCATGCTCGTCGTCCATGGCCAGCTCGACTACCGGCTCGACGTGAGCGAGGGATTTCAGCTCTTCGACACCCTGCAACTGCTCGGCGTGCCGTCCAAGATGCTTTACTTCCCCGACGAAGGCCACTGGGTGCTGAAGCCGCAGAACGCGCGGCTGTGGTACAAGACGGTGAACGAGTGGGTGGATGAGTGGACGGGAAAAACAGGGAATAGGGAATAGGGAATAGGACACCATGCCCTTTGGCCGCAAATCCTCGAAACCCCGCGCCTTCCTCAACGAAGCCG
The DNA here is from genome assembly GCA_049698655.1 of Occallatibacter sp. Classification (GTDB taxonomy): domain Bacteria; phylum Acidobacteriota; class Terriglobia; order Terriglobales; family Acidobacteriaceae; genus Telmatobacter. The sequence goes on from JBAVYF010000474.1 coordinate 2,747, forward strand.
GCCTTTACGACTACGGCGTGAAGTCTCTCGGCCGCCAGATGCGCTCGGAGGCCGATCTGCGGCGGCTGATGAAGACGCGGGTCGAACCCGGCGAGCGGGGCGATGCCGCCATCGCTGCCGCCTTGGCCCGTTTGCGAGAGCACGGCTACCTGGACGACGCCGCCTTTGCCGAGACCTACGCCCGCCTGCGCCAGCAGAACGAAAAACTCGGCGTCCGCCGCGTCCGCCAGGACTTGCAGCAAAAGGGTGTGGGGGGCCAGCTGATCGCCGAGACCCTCGAAGCCCGCTATGGGGCGACCAACGAGGAAGCCTTGGCCCGCGAGCACCTGGAACGCAAGCGCATTCGCAAGCCGGAGAACGAAAAGGAGACCGCCCGGGTGATGCGTCGCTTGGTCGTCGCGGGATTTTCGACCGGCGTGATCTACAAGATTCTCCGCCAGTGGGATGTGCCCGACGAAGCTCTGGCGGCCCTGGAGAACCTGGCAGACGAGCCGCACGAAGAGTAGCAGCGTCGCGCAACAGGGCGGACGGGCGGATTTTGCCCGGAAGAATCCCAAGTGCGGTATGCTGAATATGCGCGCCCGTAGCTCAGCTGGATAGAGCGAACGCCTCCGGAGCGTTAGGTCGGGAGTTCGAATCTCTCCGGGCGCACCATAATTCCTTATCAATCCATTTCCCCGCTCGGTCTGCTTTCACGCTCGCAATTCCGGGAAAAGGGGGCTTGTGGCAGACTGGAAAGGGGCCGGCGAAGCACTCCACACGCGGCCCGGACAAGGTTCAAATGCGCTTCCATTTTAATTTTTCCCCGCGCCAGATCCTTTGGACACTCACCTTTGCCTCGCAACTGGTCTTGCTGGTTGTCATGCTGGGCCGCGACCGCGCGCGGCGCTACCCGTGGTTTACCGCCAGCATTGCGCTTTCTGCCCTGGGGCTTATGGCTGGGGTTCTGCTCGCGGGGCGCATGGCGATGCTTCCCTTCCAGGAGATACTGCTTACGCTGGGCGACCTGTTGGCGATTGTCACGCTGCTGGTGGTGGTAGAGGTGGCGCGGAGGGCCTTTGCTGGGGTTCAGCGTTCCCTCTGGATCGTAAATACCACGGGGCTACTGGTGGTGGCCGGCGGCGCGCTGGCGGCGTGGGGACCGTGGCAAGCATGGAAAAATCTGGCGCTGGATACGTTGCTGGGGAAGCTGAAGCTGATGGAGCTGGTGGAGTTGAAGGGCGAAAGACTGGCGGAGATGTTGCTGGTTGGAGTGGGGCTGCTGGTAGTGCTCTTTGGCCGCCGCTTCAAAGCCGGCTGGCGCAGCCACACGCAGATGATTGCCATCGGACTCTCGACGGTGGCCATCGCCTCGCTGGCGACGCAGGGAGCGATGCAGTCCATCGCCAGAACGGCGCATCCCAATAGCCGCGCGGAGTACGACCACATCATGAGCCTGCTTAGCACACTGGGATATGCAGAAAAGGCGGTGTACCTGGCCGCGCTGGTGTGGTGGATTGTGTGGCTGTGGCTGGACGAGCCGGGGGCGGTTGCCGAGACCGCTGGCGCCGCGACAAAAGAGAAACTCTAGGACCAACTCCTGTGGTTACCCACCCTTTCGGCAATAACGTCGCAAGGATGGGGCGCGGAGGCTGTTTTCTATTCCCTAGTCCCTATTCCCATCTCCGACCCCTAATCTCTGATCTCTAAATATGGCAGCTTGCCTCGCCGCGTTTTTCGAGGTATCGCTGGTGGTACTCCTCAGCGCGCCAGAAGGTTTGCGCGGGCTCGACTTTCGTGACGATACTTTTAGGCTTGAAGCGGCCTTCTGCGGTTAACTGCTCGATTTTTGCGCGGGCCTGCGCCTCCTGCTGGGGCGAATGGAAGAAGATGGCAGAGCGATACTGTGTGCCCCGGTCCGGTCCCTGGCGGTTGAGGGTGGTGGGATCGTGGAGGGCAAAGAAGGCGTCGAGCAAGTGCTCGAAGCTGACCTGAGCGGGATCGAAGTCGAGTTCGACCACCTCGGCGTGGCCGGTTTGATCGGTGCAGACGTCCTTGTAGCTGGGCCGCTCCAGCGAGCCGCCCTCATAGCCAACGGCAGTCGCCGTCACGCCGGGAATGGCCGCAAAGGCCGCCTCGACTCCCCAGAAACATCCGGCTCCGAAAGTTGCTTTTTCCTGGCTCATGGTTGTTGAGATGCGCGGTGGGGGCATGGGGTGGCAATTTTTGCAGTGATTGATCCAGTTTCTTGACGATTGAAACGAACCTGGTTGCTCCGCCCCTTCGACTGCGCTCTCAGCAGGCGCAGCAATCGAAGTCTCCCCTGTTCACAAGTTGACGGATGCATTGGCCGTTGCTAGTCTTGACGTTGGCTACTTGGGTCTGCTGATGAGGCAGGTCACAATGTGCGCACAAAAGCCAGTTCTTTCATCCTGCGAGCGATCCGCCTGCGGAGCGAACGTCTTTTCCTGGAGGGATGGCTTAGGGAAGACTACCCCACCCAGGTGAGGAGAGCGGAGCTATGCTCAAGAATTGCTGACGATCGCAACTCACGCAGGTTTTCCCGCCGTTGTGTTGCCTACGCTGTCCCCGCGCAAGCGGAAGTAAGCCCGATTCCATGAAGCGCCAGCTAAAGGCCAGAGAACCAGAGAAGAGGAATCCACTTGACCGAAGAGAATGAAACTCAAACTGGCCGCCCCGGAGACCGGTTCGCCGAAAGCAGCCGCTTCTTCGATCCCGAGGATCAGGTGTCTCTCAGGGATCTCGCAATTGTTCCCTGGAAGCGGAAGGGCGTAGTAGCCGGCTGTACGGCCTTTTGCGTGGCGGTAGCATTCCTCATTTGCATCTTTATGCATCCGAGATACAGAGCCACCGCTACTATCGAGCTCAATGCGGAAAAAGGCGGCGAGGGCGATATACTTTCCAGCCTCGCCTCGCTGGCAGGTGGCGACACGGATGAGCTGAAAACCAAGATCCAAACCGAAATTGCGGTCATAAAGGATGACACAATCGCTCTGGCTGTAATGAGCAAGATGGGAATGCTCCGCCTGGAGAATCCTGACCGGCTCAGCAAGGAGGCGGGGCCTCTCGTTAGTGCGGAAGCTCTGCCCGCCCAGCGACGGGAAAGTCTTGTGGGCAATTTCAAGGGGCATCTGCAGGTTAAAGAGGTAGAGAGTTCGCGTCTCATTGCCATTACTTACTCTGACAGTGATCCAGTCCAGGCCGCGAATATTGCGAACGAGGTCGTTCACCAATACAAACTCTATCTTTTCAACTCAAACGTCAATTCGTCGAAGGAGGTGTCGGAGTGGCTTTCTGCCCAACTGGGTGATCTTTCAGATCAGGTTGCCAAGTCTCAGGCGGCTGTAGCGGAGTTCGAACACACCCATAATCTTTCCTCTGCGATGCTTGGCCTGGCTACACTGGGAGGCGGATCTGCATCCCCATCTGGCGCCGGCGGCGGTGTCAGCGGCGGCGGTGGCGGCGGCGGCTCAGTAAGCATACCGGAACTGGAGCGTCTCACGGCTCTGAACGAAGAGGTAACCCAGGCCGAAGCCTTGCGCCTTGGGCACGAAGCGATCTACCGCCTTGCGGCAACGGAGAATCCCGACCTGATCTCCTCGCTTGGCTCCAGTTCTCTTCCCGGACTTTCCAGCTCGACCGTCATGTCTCAGGGCAATGGCCTGGATATTCTCAATTCGCTGCGAGAGCAGGAAGCAGCGGCGCGGGTGGCGTACGCCAGCGCGGAAACCAAGTATGGTCCCAAAAATCCTCATCTGGCTGACATTGCAAATCAATTGAAGTCGCTTCACGATCAGATTCAAAACGAGATCGCGAAGATTAAGCAGCGGGCAAAGAACGATCTAGTCCTCGCGCAGCAGAATGAGCAGGCGCTGCGTTCTGCCTTTGAGGCACAAAAACTCGTGACCAGCAAGATGAATGACGACGTCGTGCAGTTGGGAGTTCTCATGGCGCAAGCCCGCTCCAGCCGCGCACTTTACGACATTCTCTACGCCAGGCTGCAGGAAGCTAACATCGACGCGGGCAACAGCGCGACGAATGTTACCGTTGCCGATCCCGCGCGTCCTCCGGGCGGCTCTTATATGCCGCAGCCTACTCTGTTCGTTATTGTCGGTCTTTTGGGCGGTCTTTTCCTGGGCACCGGCCTGGCTTACATGCTGGAAAGCCTGGATGACACGCTTGCGGACAGCTTCCAGGTGGAAACGGTATCGAACCTGCCGGTGCTGGGCATGATTACATTTCACCGCATGGACGCCAGACCGCGAGAAGGCGCCCTGGCCACGGAATCAAGTTCTTTCCTGGTGGCTCCGGAAAGCGCCACGGCTGAATCGTTCCGCAGCTTGCGGTCGGGGCTGACCCTCTCCGGTGTGGGGCGTAAACTCAAGGTTCTCTCCATTACCAGCGCCCTGCCCGGAGAAGGCAAGTCTTTCACCGTCTATAACCTGGGGATTGCCTTTGCCGCCACCGGCCTGAAGGTGCTCATCATTGACGCCGATCTTCGGCGCCCCCGGCAGCACGCCCTTTTCCGCGTTGCGCGGGAAGATGGGTTGGCGGATATTCTGGCCGGCCTGAAATCGTTTGACGATGTTCTGGAGTCCCATCCCGTGGAGCCGAATCTGACCCTGTTGCCCGCCGGCCGTCAATCCCCGCTGGCCTCGGAGTTGCTGGGATCGGACGAGATCGGAAAGGTTATTCAAGCCGCTCGGGAGCGGTTTGACCTGGTACTTGTGGACAACCCGCCCGCTTTGCCGGTCGCCGACGCAATTATCGTGGGGACTTACTGCGATGGAACCATCGGTGTGCTGCGCGCGGGCCGAACTTCTCGAAAGGCGTTGCGCCGCTTTGTCCAGACCCTTGCCCGGAACCACATTCACATTCTTGGCATCGTGATTGAAGCAGTGGATATGTCGGCAACTGAATACCGGAGCGTGTATGGCTACAATGTGCAAAGTTATTATGGCAAGGAGTAGGACCGCTTTCAGCCGCAACCTTCTGCTGTTGCTCGGTGTTGCCCTGCAGCCGGCGATGATGGCTGTACCTGTGAATGCCCAGGCGGCAGGGGGGGGCTCATCTTCTCCAGCGCACACGGACAGTTCGGCTTCCTCCAGCGTCAAGGCCGGATCCACGGCTCAAGGTCAGGGACCAATTATTGTGCCCAAGGACTTCTCCGAGCTGCGCATAGAGCCTGGAGACTTACTGAGCGTCAATGTCTACGACACTCCCGAGTTCACCAATTCGTACCGCGTGGACCCCGCTGGAGACTTGACGATTCCTCTGTGCGGCAAGGTGAACGTTCGCGGGCTGACATTGCCGGAGGCGGCAAAGCGTCTCGAGGCTGCCCTCAAGGACGGCCAGATTCTGACCGATCCGCAAGTGAATGTTGACGTGCAGCAATATGGCGGCCAATACGTAACGGTGCTTGGCGAAGTGTTTAGCCCCGGACGGGTGGCGCTGATCGCCCCCACAATGCTGGGTGAAATCCTGGCCGAAGCTGGCGGCGTGACTTCGCTGGCGGGCGCTCGCATCAAGATTCGCCATGGCTCCGATGACGCCGCGCCGGAGGAGGAGGTTCCTTATTCGCGCAGTCAGAGCACTCGCGAGACAGCCGCCATTCTGATACGTCCCGGCGACTCGGTCATCGTTCCCCGCGCGGGCATCGTTTATGTTCTGGGCGCGGTCAACCGGCCTGGCGGCTACGTGATGCAGGAAGATGGAAAACTGAATGTTGCCCAGGCTCTGGCGTTAAGCGGAGGAACGGTTTTACAGGCAAACACCGGCGGTCTGCGGGTGATTCGACGCAATCCCGACGGGACCGTATTGGATTTTCCCATCTCCTATAAATCCATGATGAAGGGAACGCAGACGCCGCTCCTGCTGCAAGCGCAGGACATCGTTTACGTGCCCATGAGCAAGGTCAAGGCCACGTTTACTTCTGCGGAAGGAATTATACAAGCGGCTGCCTCGGCGGCCATCGTTACTCAATTTTGATCCGGCCCTTAATCATGAGGCCATGGTGCCCCATCCTTTCCGCAAAAGACGCGGAAAGGACGAGGCGAGGAGTTTCATCGCGGCAGGACGGATCAATAACCTGAGCGCGTCTGTGTTGTAGATTCGACAATCCAGCACGGCGCGCTCACTCTTTCTGGCTGCGAATCCTGGCATGGAGTGTCGTCAATGAAATCCTGTGTGCGGCGAGGGTGACTTTTGTGATGAGCGGAACCTGTCTTTTGAACAGCATGAAAGCGCTCCAGCCAGTTGAGAAGTTACCGCAATCCGCGGGTCATCGCGGCGCTGATTTCAAAGCCTGCCTTTCGGGGGCAGGATGAAAGCGAAAGCCACTCTTTGGAACCGATTTCGGAATGGCTTGCTTCGGCAATTCCCGGGAAGGGAAGCCTGGGCGTTGTCCGACCAGGCTGTTGTCAGCGCGACAAACTTTCTAACCGCTGTGATGCTTCTCCGCTTCATGGGCTTGCGCGAGTTTGGAGTCTTCACGCTGGCGTGGATGTCCGTGCTCTTCGTGAACAGCCTCCAGACCGCGCTCATTGTTGCGCCCATGATGAGCATTGCCCCCAAACAGGAGGAGAAGGACAGGCCCTCCTACTTCGGCGCCGTTGTCTTTCAGGAGCTTGTTCTTGTCTCCTTTTGTTTTGTTCTTGTCTTCGTGGCATTGAAGGTTTCCGGCAGCTTCTTTCCCCATGCGGATTTGCAGCGGCTCGCGCTGCCCCTGGCAGTCTCCGCATTTGCATACCAAATGCAGGACTTTCTCCGGCGCTACTTCTTCGCCACCAGCCAGAGCCGCCGCGCGCTTGCCGATGACGCTCTCAGCTATCTTACTCAACTGCCTATCCTGTTTCTGCTGCATCGAGCGGGTCATCTGAACAGCGCAACAGCGCTATGGACGATGGCAGGAACCTCGATCGTCGGGCTGGCGCCGGGATGGATTTGGATGGAGCCGCTCAACTTCAACTGGAAGTGGATCAGGGCTATCTCGCTGCGTCACTGGAGAGTCTCTCGCTGGCTCACCGGATCAGCTTTGCTGGTGTGGACTTCCAGCAATCTCTTCGTAATCGCCGCCCCGGTCTGTTACGGCGCCGCCGCCGCCGGCGTTCTGAAGGCCTCGCAGAATCTGATGGGCGTGACCCATGTCTGGTTTCAGGGACTGGACAACGTCGTTCCAGCGGAGACTGCGCGCCGGCTCAACCAATCCGGGGTGCATTCTATGCTGGCCTACACCCGGTCGATTCTGTTCAAGTGGGGCGGGCTAACATTGTTATTCGCTATCGTCATGGCGGCTGCGCCGGGCTTCTGGCTGCGCTTGATCTACACGCCGGAGATGGTTCAGTACGGCTACATCCTGCGGCTCTATGCTCTTCTTTACGTCATCGTCTTTATAGGCGGCCCGTTGCGCGCCGGTTTGCAGGCCCTGGAGTTTACCGTGCCGATCTTCTGGTCTTACATGACTATGACAGCTTTTGCCTTTGTCTTTGCGGTACCGATGGCGAAGTGGCTGGGGCTGAGCGGTTCACTGCTCGGACTTCTCGGATCGCAGATTCTGTTTCAGGGTATCGTAGGCGCCGCCCTGTTCGTGAAATCAAGTCGCGTCGCGCGGGAATCGGCTCTCGCATCGCAATCTTCCGCCATAGCAGAGTGAGGATAAACATGAAGTTTTTAGCAAAGAGCATGGATGGCCTGTCAAGGGACGCTGGCCTTGAGATCTCGGACCTCCGTGTCGCAGCAGTGTTAGTCTTCGTGATTCTGAATCTCGCGGTGTTTCTTCTGCGTCTGGTCAGTGTCTGGCGCTATGGCGCGCTCTTTCCGTTCGACAGTGTCCTGCCAATCTATGCCGTCTGGAAAGGGGTCCACCACCTGCAAGTCTACGAGTGGCCGCTGGCGTATCCGTTTTCTCTTGCGCCGTACAACTATCTCTTCTACTACACCTACGTTTTTTTCCTAAGATCGGTCGGCGCAACCGGCGCCGGCATCATGACATGGGGGCGCTTACTTACGCCGGTCTTCGTGATCGTGGGCGCAATAGCACAGTGGAAACTAGTGCAACATCATCTCAACTTGCGCGGCGCCCAGAGTGCGTTCTCGCTTTTCTTTGCGGTGGGCCTCTGGTCCTGCACTTCGATCGTCCGCCATTGGGCGCTCTGCATACGGCCTGACATGGGCGCCATCGCTCTGGTCATGGTTGCTCTTTACGTGGTCGTGCGCCGGCCACGGTTTGGCTTCGTGTATGCGGGCGTGTTGTTTTATCTCGCGTGGTCGTTTAAGCAGTCCGTGGTTCTGGCGTTCGTCGGTGTCTGCTTGTTTCTGCTGTTTCACAAGCGGTGGCGGGATCTGTCAGTGCTGGCCACCATATTTGCTGTGTTAATTGCAGCAACGCTTCTCCTCGGAACCCCTGAGTACCGATACGACACCCTTGTCGCTACACGGCTCTACGGATTCAGCGTCATGTATGCCCTCCGAATCGTGCCAAAGTCCGTGGTTTCGAACGCATATTGGATTCTTGCTCCTATTGCTCTGTTGTTCGCGACGGGCGGACGCCGGGTCGACAATACCGCCCGTATGCTCATCATTGTTCTTGCCGTCGCGTTGCCCTGTGGGTTGGCCGCAATTACAAAAATAGGCGGCTGGGACAACTACATTCTCGAGGCCTTCGTCGCGGGTTCCACTCTGCTACAGTTAGCCGTCTTCACCGCGCCGGGGCGGTTAGTCAGCGCTCTCGTTATGTACGGTTGCATCATTCCGTCAATACAGCTCGCAACGGCGCCAAGCGGGCCCCATTTGCACACTTTCGGAACGGTGGGAATTGCCACACCGGACGAATACGCGGATGCCGTGGCGCTGCGCGACCGCCTGGCGCCAATGAAAAAACCAATCTTCAGCACTAACACGATGTTTTCACTCCCTTGGTTTTCAAATGACAATCGCGCCCCTGCCTTGATTATCGATTACGGCTTTCATAATGGCACGCGGGCTCGTTGTCAAAATGGATGCGTCGAAGGCATGCTGCAAAGGGGAGAAATCCCGACCGTGGTGCTGGAGAGTTCTGGCGACATTTTTCAGAGCAGCTTGAGTCCGAAGTACAAGAAGGTCGGCGAGGCCCGTGAATCAGACAGAATGTGGAGTATTTACGAGTTCACTCCTCAAGCTCAAAATCCCGATCCGTCAATAAGGCAATAGGCAATCCTGGTCAAATCAGAGGAGACCGCACAAACATTCATGAAGGACCCTATAGTCACCATCGTTGTGCCGATCCACAACGGGTCGGCTTATCTTTCCGAGACGCTCGATTCCCTGTTGTCTCAGACCTTCAGGGATTTTGAGCTGCTTGCGATCGATGATGGAAGCACGGATGCATCGAGCGATGTTGTCCGTTCCTTGAAGGACGAGCGGGTGCGCTTGATTCAGAAGATTAATGGCGGACTTTGCGAGGCGTTGAATCTGGGAATCGCGGAAGCCAAAGCGCGCTATGTCGCTCGCAGCGACCAAGATGACATCAGTTTTCCGGAACGGCTGGAACGGCAACTGCAAGTGATGGAGGATCACCCGGAAGCGATCGCCCTTTTCGCTTACAACACCAAATTCGGGCGTAAACACCGCTGGTCGAACGCGGACAAATTGGTGATGGCAACAGGCGAACTAAAGGAGTACGAGCCGATGAAAGACGGCTGCCTGTTAGGTTCAACCATGTTTGCGCGAACCGCGGCGCTGAGATCCATCGGCGGCTTTCGACAATCCTACTACCCCGCCGATGATTGGGATCTGGAATGTAGATTGGCGCAAGTGGGCAAGGTTTTGATCCTGCGCGAACCATTGACCGCCTACCGCTTTCAAACAAGCGCAAATACATATCGGGTGTTTGCGGATATGCGAGAAAAATCGCGCTGGACAAAAGACTCTTACCGGCGGCGGTTGCAATTTCTGCCGGAACTTACCTTTGAGCAGTTCCGGCTTGTCCAGGCAAATGATCTTTGGTCGCGCATGGGCCGGTATTGCAGGGATTCGTCTAAACTGCACATGCGGATCGCAGGCCAAAGATATCTGGATGGCCGCTATCTCGCAGCCGCTGGCCACCTGGTTCGCGCTGTTATGACCGATCCTTCAGACATGGCCAGACGCGTGGTGCGATACTTCAGTCGCTCATGAAGGTCGGAATTGAATTACCTGGCTCGCTCCGGTGCGAGAACAAACGAGCGGGAAAACATACGCACAACTGTTCCGGGGTGGAAATGCAAGAAACGTCGCCGCTGTCCCCGCAGTCTCCTGTAATGCCGTTGAGTGAATTCCTTCCAGCACTCTTTTGGGCGCTCGACGGGGAAGGAGTGCACTTTTGCGTTTTGCGGAATTACGAAGGATTCCCGGCCAACAACGTCGGCAGCGACGTAGATTTCCTGATTTATCCTGCCGAGCTGCAGCGTGTCCTCAGGGCAGTTCTCTCCATTCAGGGAATTCGAATCGTCGGCTATATGCAGCGTTCCTATGTAGCTTCCATGTTCCTGGAAGGCACAGCTTCGATTGATGGCTCCCGTTCGCTGCAGCTCGATTTTCTCTGGAGCCTGAGTTGGAAGGAGATGCCTTACCTGCCGGCGAGTGGCGTACTACAATCGGCGATGCCGTATTCAGCCGGCAACTTGAAGTTTTTTGTGCCGCTGCCGGTTCACGAGGCGATAATTTCTCTACTCACGAGCCTGATTTATGGTGGATGGGCCAGGGAAAAATATTTACCGGGAGTACAGCGAACGTTCTCCGGAAACAGACTCGAAGTGGTTGCCGCCCTGACGCCACAGTTCGGGCGGAGGACTGCAACACGATTGGTGGACACGGTGATTCGCGGCGACCGCCGCGAGATCCACCGCTGCGTATGGCTGATTCGGGTCGCACTGACTCTGCGCAGCCTGTTACAGAGGCCGTTTCGCAGTATTCAGGGCATTGTTAGGTACTATGCGCGCGAAATCGCGATCCGCTTTTCGCCCCGGTACATGACAACCGTGTGCATCCTGTGTCCGGACGACTGCGGCAAGGCGGCTATTATCAATAACCTTATGCCGCTGCTCCATTCCGCGGCTAAGTGCGTGGAGAAGCGCCATTTCAGCCTGCGATTGCCCTTTGCGCGCGAATCTTCGAGAATATCCGCGAGTGCGGATCGCCATGCGCAAACTCCAGACGGTCCCTTCGTTTCCATGGCAAAGATCGTGCTGTGGCTGCTGCAAGAGTGGCTAGGCCAATTCATCGGAAAGAAGAATTGCACGCTCCGTCTCTTCGTCAACTATTACCACGACTTGTTATTCGATCCTAAGAGGTACAACTATCGTGGCCCCATGTGGTTCGCGCGACTTATTGGCAGGCTGACTCCGTCTCCTGATCTTTGGATATTGCTGGACCCAGCCGCGGAAAGAATGCAATCGATGAACCATGAAGTTCTTCCTGCGCAAAAACTCAGTCAACTCGAAGCCTGTTGCTCCTTTGTGAAGACGAGAAATAGGTACGTCGTTCTGGACGCAGGCAAGCCGGCGGCTAGCGTCACAGAGGAGGCCTATTCTGCCGTTATCGATATGCTTGCGCGGCGCGCAGACAAGCTGATAAAGAACCGGTTATAAGTTTGTTGTATTTACGCCTGTGAGCAAGGCTCTGCATAATTAGGCGAATGAAGCTACGGTGCCTGATGCAGTTTACCGCAAAAGCTCCGCCACGCTTTTAAACAGAATGGTTGAACTATCAGCTAAATTGCGATCGAAGGAAGGCCTCAAACTGAAGATAGTAATTCTCGGTCCCGATGGAGCGGGTAAAAGCTCTGTCATTCAGGGATTAATGCGAAACCTGAGCCAGGGTGGTCGCGTCGTAAAGATGCGTTACCTGAAGCCGCCAATCGTCTTCGTGCGGCGAGGCGAACAGGTAACTATTAACCCCGATCCTCAGAGCAAGCCGCCCCGGTCGGCGCTGACCTCCATTATAAAGATACTCGTTTGGCTTATGGAAGAGTGGTACGCGCATCTTTTTTGGGATAAAAGAGAAACTCTGCTCATTTGCGACCGCTACTATCATGATCTTTTGGTTGACCCAATACGGTATCGTTACGGAGGGCCGCTCTGGATAGCCCGATTAGTCGGGAAGCTGATGCCGGAGCCGAGCCTGTGGGTGCTATTGGATGCTTCTCCGGAAGTGTTGCGAGCGCGCAAGCAGGAAGTTTTTCCGGAGGAAACCGCGCGGCAACGCTGTGCATACCAGGCCTTCATCCTGGACCAAAAGAACTATGTGATCATAGATGCTTCGCAATCGCTGGACAAAGTGATAGCTGATGTGGAGTATGCCATCACAGGAGCAGCGATCGAGCACAAAGGCAATCGTGGATAAGGTTAGCAGTTTCTACAGAGCACAACAGGGTCAAGCCAGCGGAACGCACCTTGCGCTCCGCTGGAATGGACGGGTTCGCTTTGTCGTTCCACGCGAATCCGCCGCGCAGGAAGCTTGTTGGAAGACATTCCGTCATGGGCGGCTCAAGTTTCCTCTGCGCGCAATGGCGCGCCTGCCAGGTTTTTTCGGCGGCGTAAGCTGCGTGGAAGATGAAAAACTCAAATTCATCAGAGAGGCGATCGGCAAAGACGCTGGAATATCCTGTTGTCGCACTGGGGCGCTCGGACCGTGGACAAAAGATACCATTCTTCTTTTGCACGAGAAGACGGCTGAGCCATTGTATATCGTCAAGGCAGGCGAAGGGGAAGCGGTTGACTTTCTTCTCAGGAATGAAGCTAACTGGTTACAAACTCTGCGCCGTCAGCCGGCGCTGGTTGACCACATTCCGGAAATTGTTGCTCATCAGTCCGGAGCAGGTCTTTCTTTCGTGGCGGAGCGCCCGCTCTTTGGTAAACTTGAGTATGGCTTCGGAGATCTGCACATCGCGTTTTTGAGGAAGTTTCAAGAACACGCTCGCCAGACAATCCGATATGAAGAGTCTAGGCTTTACCGGAATCTGCGCTCGCGTTTGAAGGATCTCGGCGGGCTGCTTTCTGAAGCATGGTCAGTTCGCATCGAAAAGGCCATGCTTCGAATCGAGCAGTCGCTTTCAGGATCGCCGATTTTGTTCGTGGCCGCGCACAACGACTTTACCCCATGGAATATTCGCGTGGAGCGTGATGTCGCCAGAGTCTTCGACTGGGAATATGCGGACTATGAGCAGCTTCCCTTATTTGACCCGCTTCACTTTGCATTGATGCCGATGGCTTTAAGAAACCGGCCGGCGCCTAAGATGCTTCAAAGCATGAACCAGACGCTGCAACTGTCTCAGCAGTGGTTTTGGAAGGAGTTTTGCTACGAAGCGCAAACGCAGGCTCTGGCATATCTGATAAACCTTTGTACTCTATATCTTTGGGGTGCCCGCAAAGAACCCGGTTCAAGTAATGTAATCGATAAGTATGCTCAAATCATTGATTCCATTCTTTGTACAGAGATGAAGTAGAACAGAAAAGGGGGAGTACAATTGATTCCACTTTATGTTAGGAGACGATGTGCCATCTGGAGTCTCCGGGGCATGCACGCAGTAGGAAAGAAAACAGTGAATCACCGACTTCTCGGTGGCGGCAGGATGATTCTTGACACAAATGATCATTTGGCCCAGCAGATTCGCTGTGAGGAGTCTTTCGAGCCAGCAGTGCGACAAGAGGTTGAGCGAATAGCCTCCCGAGGGGTGAACTTTATCGATATTGGCGCGAATATTGGATACTACACGATACTTGCGTCCAGACTGATCGGCCATGAGAACCGCGTGCTCGCATTTGAACCTCAGGTGAGTGTCGTGACTAAGTTGCGCCGTAACATCGATCTGAACTCCCTGTGCAACGTTGAAATTTTCCCGTTTGCCCTGGCAGATACGCCTGGCACTGTGATCTTCAATGTTCCTCCAGAAGGAAAAGAATCGTATGGAAGCATGCGCGCCAATGGGCGCTTCGATGTTGTGAAGACCGTTGAAGTGGCAATGCAGCGATTGGACGATGTATTGTTCAAAATTGGGAATCCAAAGATTGGCCTGGTCAAGATTGATGCCGAAGGTGCCGAACTTCTCATTCTCCGTGGTGCTACGCAACTACTATCTTCACCTGACAAGCCTGACTTGATATTTGAGGCTAATGAATCAAATTGTAAACCGTTTGGCTACTGTGTATTTGATGTTTTACAGTTTGTTCACGGCTTCGGATACCGCTTGCGGCAGCTTGACAACGAGGATTGGCTCGCAGAGTCGTAGAGCAACATTATGTTCATCGTCGCCAAAGTTTTGCTTGCTGACTTATGATTTAGTTCAACAACCATCCGTCGATTATTCATCTGCGGACTCATTTGTTTCAAAGAGGAGCTGAAGCGCTATGAAGATATTTCCTGGTATCAGCGTAGTCGTGCCATCCTTCAATCAGGCGAAATATCTAGAGTTGACTCTTCGCTCCATTCTCGATCAGGATTATCCAGAACTTGAGCTGATCGTGATTGACGGCGGCTCCAGAGACGGAAGCGTGGACATTATACGCAAGTATGAGCAGCACATGAAATTCTGGTGCAGTGAGCCGGATGGCGGACAGACGCAGGGGATCATCAAGGGTTTTTCCCATGCTACGGGAGAAATCTTGTGCTTTCTCAATAGCGATGACCTCTTTGAACCCGGCGCGCTGCAAGAAGTCGGAGAGTATTTTTCCAGGCATCCTGATGCCGATGCAGTGTACGGCGATGCGCTGTGGATAGATGCCGACGGGAATGCTATCCAGCCAAAAAAGGAAATACCCTTCAACCGATTCATCTGGCTTTATACCTACAACTATATTCCTGGTATGTCCATGTTCTGGCGTAGGGCGCTTTATGACAGAGCCGGCGGTCTGAATCCGGCCTTCCAGCTTGCCTTCGATGCGGATCTTTGGATACGGTTCAGCGACCACGGTAAGATTCAGCACATAGCACGACAGTGGTCGCAAATGCGCTATTATCCTGAACAGAAGAACCGGCGTTTGCGTGAGCAGAGCGAGCGCGAAGATATGCTTATACGATCGCGTTACTGGAAGGGGCAAGTGATGCCATCAACCTATCATTTTCGCCGCAAGATTGCCTTCGGTCTCCGCATCATCTGGAAATTGTTGAGTGGCTGCTACGGCCTGGGCTATCGCTGTTACCTGGAGAAGCCATGAGGGTTCTGCTTTCGGCCTATGCATGTGAGCCAGGAAGAGGTTCAGAACCTGGCGTGGGTTGGTATTGGGCGCTTGAGCTCGCGCGCCAGGGGCATGAAGTCACGGTACTCACCAGAGCGAACAACCGCGAGCCAATTGAAGCTGCGCTGAAGGGCCATGGTCCTGAGGGTCTTCATTTCTTCTACTATGACTTGCCGCGATGGGCCATGTGGTGGAAGAAAGGCGGGCGCGGCGTCCATCTTTATTATCAGCTTTGGCAGATTTGCGCCTACCGAAAAATACGCCTCGCCTTTAATTCAAATAGCTTTGACGTCGTACATCACCTCACCTTCGGCGGAATTCGGCAGGCGTCCTTTTTAGGGCGCCTGGGAATTCCGTTTATCGTCGGCCCACTGGGAGGAGGCGACTATGCTCCCGCGAAACTAATCAAATCGTTTCCTGTCCGCGGCCGTTTGAGGGAGGCGGTCCGGCATCTCTGGAACAAGTTATCTTTATTGGATCCGGCCTATTGCCGGATGTTACACAGTGCGGACGCAATTTATTGCAAGACACTGCAAACACAACATGCCCTGCCTGGCCGCTATCAAGCTAAATGCACTGTCGCCATGGAAGTAGGAGTCGGCGCATCCTGGATCGCCAAGAGTGTTTATGTTCCCCTCACGCCAAACTTTTTGAGTGTGGGAAGGCTGCTGTACTTGAAGGGAACTCATCTGGCGCTGGATGCCTTCGCCGGCGTACTGGACCAGAGGAGCGATGCTACGTTTACTATCGTAGGAACGGGTCCAGCGGAAAAGTGGCTGAGGGCGCGCGCGGAAAGCCTCGGTATAGCGCATGCCGTGAGGTGGCGCGGGTGGATGCCACAGGACGAATTGCGCAAGCTATATCATGAATCGCTGGCGCTGGTTTTCCCGACTTTGCGCGATTCAAGCGGCAACGTTGCGCTAGAAGCTTTTTCGACAGGCACGCCGGTCATCTGCTTGGATTTAGGCGGCCCCGCCGCACTTGTTCCTGCGAGCGCTGGATTCAAGATTGACAGCAAAGAGGCAGACGTGAAGTCAGTCGTCAGGGATCTTACTGACGCGATGCTCGCTTTGTCGAATAATCATGATCTTGCGGTTCAGATGTCGGAGAATGCACTGCAATATGCAAGAAAACAGGACTGGATGTCTGCGGTAAACAGAGTTTATGGGCCGTTGCTGGAACGGTTATCGGCAGCGACGCGTTGACGCTTCCCAGGCCAGTACCTTAAGCCGCATAACGTCTGAAGTTGCCGTAGCGGAAAAAGGAGCCACGTGAACCAATTTACGAAACGGGTCCGCAACGATAGATACGCGGGGGCTGGTGCGCCGTCCGCGGGACGCCTTCCGTTTCTGAAGTTCATTTTGCGTTATCCTATTTTTCTTCTTGCGTTTGGCCCGCCGATTTTGCGAACTCAAGCTATTGATGCAACCGGGGGAGTGATTGATTTCTGGAGTTTTCTTCAAGTAGGCTGGCTTTCGTTCATTGCCATTCGGGCGATTTGGCGTTTGGCTTCCGCGCAATCGATATTTATTCCAAAACAGATACGATCAGTCCTTCAGTATGCCTTCTTTCTCGGTTTATTGTTTTTGGCATCTGCCGCATACTCTCCCAGCCCCTTCGTGTCGGCGGCATATTCCATTCTGTATTTGCTTAGCTTGATATGTGTCGTAGAGTTTATTGTCGATGTCTATCGGGATCCGCCGAACTGGATGGAATGTCTATTTCAGCTTAGACGGATCGCTTTATTTTTGGTCGGATTAGTCTTCTTAATTCTTCCCTTCAATCCGCAAAGCGTCATGTGGTTCGTGCCGGGGGTGGGAATACGTCTTATAGGAGGCACCGTGGCCCCTCTGCCTATCATTTTCCCTGTGATTGCGATTATCTCGGCATACACCTTCCTGCATTCCCTGGAATCCAGAGGTCGCGCCTTCCTCTATATTCTGGTCGGCCTGGCAGGGACGTTGGCGGGACAGGGGAGAGGGCCTGACATTGCTTTATTTATAGGCCTCTTACTGGTCGCAATGGGATGGGCGGGGACAAACCGGCGTTCCGCGTACGTGGTTATCTCAGGATTCATGGCTTCTATCTTGCTTTCCGGCATAGTTGTGTGGGCTATCGGAGGAGGACGTATTTGGAATACTTTTAACCGCGGCCAAAGCGCTGAAACCATCGCAAGCGCCAGTGGAAGAACAGAGGTTTGGAAGTTTGTAATTTCATACTGCACGACCCATCCGTGGGGAATGGGCTACGTTGCAGGCTTTCGGATTGTGTTCCGGCAATATTTTTCTTTGGGCTCGGGGCAGTCTCTTAGTAATCTTGGGGGCGCACACAACGCCTTTATACAGTTTCTGGCGGATGCCGGCTGGCTTGCTTTGGCGCTTTATTTGATCATGATGGCCAAGGTAGTCGTTTTAGGATGGCGCTTTGCGAAGAAGCGCGCTTCAGTGCCTTTTATGTTGGACAGTGTGAACCGACACGCGATTCGTTGCGCGCTGGTTCTGCTTCTCTTTTGCTTTGTAATAGATATGGACAGTTCAGAATCAGCTGTACCCTTAAGGATTTTTTTCTATTTTCATAATGTTATCGTCGCCATCATCCTTGGCGTGTCTGCAAGAATGTTGTTTGTTTACCGCACCCGGTATGCGCCATCGGCTGAGTGATCTCCATTTAATCAGTCAATCGATAAGCTTCCGCCTGAATATCTTGTCCACGATTGGAGATGAGTTGCAGAATCCTGGAGTTACACCGGCCACAACTCTGGATTTGAAGTCAGAGTATCAATTGCCCAGGACGATACCGCAACTGGATCGGCTTCGCGGTCTGGCAATCCTGCTGGTTCTTATCTATCACTCTTATCATGTTGCTCCTCGCGCCCTAGAGGGGATCTTCCGTCAGGGCTGGATAGGCGTGGACATCTTCTTCGTAATATCAGGATTTTTGATTACGGGCATCCTGTGGGACACTCGCGAAACAA
>JBAVYF010000475.1:0-4667 GCA_049698655.1 Occallatibacter sp.
GAGCATCGGTAATCCGGGCGCCGCGTACCACTCCTTCTTCTACGACCTTTTTGGTCAGGACGCATGGCAGCTCCGCAAGAATCTGCTGGTGACCTACGGCGTTCGCTACGACCAGTATCGCGCGCCAAACCCTCCGGCAGGCGAGCCGTTCTTCTATACCAACAGTTTCCGCACGCCGAAAGGCAATTTTTCTCCTCGCCTGGGCGTCTCCTACCAGCCGTACGCAAAAACAGTGGTGCGCCTGAACGCGGGCATCTTCTATGAAGCCACGCCGACCAATACCTGGTACAACCCGCTCTACAACAATGGTGCGGCGGGTACTGGTTCCTTCATAACAACGATCGCTGGAAGCTCCACGCCGGGGACATGCCAGCCGGTATTTCCGAACAGCCCGCAGAACCTGCCGGCAGGGTGCGTGCCAACCCAGAGCATCTATGCTCTGACGCCGCGCTTCAAGAATGAGTATGTATGGAACGCCAATCTGCAGGTGGCCCAACAGATCGCGAAGAACGACTCGCTGACCGTTGGCTACATCCTGACGAATGGGCGCAACATGCAGTTCCTGCGCAACTTGAACCTGCTCAATACAACGCCGACCGGCTATCTTGCAGATGGACGGCCAATCTACGGCAGTGCGCGCCAATATACGACGCTGAGCAACGGCAACCCCGTCAACAACATCACGCTCATAGACATCGGCTCGAACTCGTCCTACAACGCGCTGACTGCGACCTACGAACACAGGCTCTCTGCCGGTCTCACCACCAGCGCCTCCTACACCTGGGCCCATGCCATCTCGAACACGCCGGAAGGCAATTCCTACGAGTTCAGCACCCCGGTTGAAGATACCTCGAATCCGAATCGCGACCGTGGAAACAGCGGCATCAACCGGCCGAATGCATTTACGATCAGCCTCGTCTATCAGCCCAACACCCACTTTGAAAACCACATTCTGAACAGCGCCGTAAAGGACAACACCTTTGCTTTGCTGGGGAATATGTCCTCCGGCGACGAGCAGTCGATTACCGTAAGCCCGAAGCTCAACGGAGACGGTATTGCCACAAGCCGCCCGCTCTACGTTGGTCGGGACACGGTTCGCACCCCGGCGATTTATCAGTATGATCTTCGCTACACGCGCACGCTGGCCACGCTCTTTCACAAGGTACAGCCCAAACTGCTGATTGAAGCGAACAACCTCCTCAATCGTTCCAATGTGACCTCGATCAACACAACAGCAACGGTTGTTACGACTACCGGCAACCCGCTCGGGCCGATCGGCACCATCATCACGGCGCCGACATTCAAACCGACCAGCACACTGCTGGAAGCGCGCATCATTCAATTTGGCATGAAGTTCGACTTCTAATTCAACACCATGCCCCCCGGTTAGCCGGGGGGCAAAATTTAAGGATTCTGCAAGTCAGTGCGGGAAACCGCGGCTGCAAGTGATTGACGCATCTCTGCTCGCCGCCTCGGCCTCTTTAAGCGGTGCACTTCATAAAACCCTGCCTCTGCCATGGGATAATGACTCGAAAGGAAACCAATGGAGGAGATTGTTTCACGAAAGCACAAGTCGGCCTTCCCCGCGCCGATCTACCGCGATACGGTGCTTGCCCCGGTCTTTGCTGACGCCAAACGGTTTTACCTCGAACCCCTGCTTGAAATCCAATATGCGCACACGCTGATGCTTGGGCGGCAAGGCATTATGGCGCGATCTGAAGTTGCGCAGTGTTTGTGCGCGCTCAATGCGCTGGACTTTGAGAAGATCCGGAACGCCGCGTATGACGGCAGCTTTGAGGATCTATATTTTTTTGTAGAGAGGGAGCTGGCGGCTGTTTGCGGGTATGAGAACGCAGGCAAGATGCATACGGCGCGCAGCCGGAACGACATTGATCTGACCACGTATCGCATGGTTCTGCGCGGGCGGCTCGCCGCCATGATGGGGCGGGTGTTGGACCTGCGCGCGCGGCTTGTGGAGATAGCGTGGGAGCATCGCGCGAGCCTGATGCCGGCGTACACCCACAATCAACCAGCACAGCCGACGACCCTCGGGCACTATTTGATGGCGATTATCGAGTGCTTCGAACGCGATTTCGAGCGCCTGAATGCTGCCATGCCACGGGTGAATCGCTGTCCGATGGGCGCCTGCGCGATTACGACGACAGGGTTTGCAATCGACCGGAACTACACGGCGAAGATGCTGGGCTTCGACGGACTGCAGGTCAATTCGTATGGCGCGATTGCCGCCGTCGACTATCTTGCGGAGAGCTGTTCGGTGCTTGCGACCTGCATGCTGAACCTGGGGCGGCTTGCGCAGGATGTGCTGCAGTGGTGCAGCGTCGAATTCGGCTACCTGCGCCTGAGCGACGGATATGTTCAGATCAGCAGCATCATGCCGCAGAAGCGCAATCCGGTGCCGCTCGAGCATGTGCGTATTCTTGCGAGCAAGGCTTTGACCCAGTCCCAGGCGGTGCTCGGCTGCCTGCACAACACACCCTTTACCGACATCAATGACAGCGAGGACGATCTGCAGCCGATGGTCTACTCGGCTTTCGACGATGCGGAACGCAGCATGCGGCTGATGGCGGGAGTGCTGGAAGAGGTAGAGGTCTGCACGGACAGAATGGCGGCCTGCGCCGATGCAAATTTTTTGACCGTCACGGAATTGGCGGATACGCTGGTCCGCGCCACGGGCATGAGTTTTCGTACCGCGCACACGATTGTCTCTGAGGCGGTAAAGGAACTTCGCGGCAGCTACGATGCTGCCGGAATGGCTTCTCTTGTCGCGCGGATTCTCGCCGAGCAATACCCTCACCTTGCCATGCCCGAAGTTGATCTGTTGCTGCGGGCGCTGCGCGCGGAAAATTTTGTCGCGGTGCGCAAAATAGAGGGTGGCCCGGCTCCAGAGGCGCTTGAACCGGAGATCAACAGGGCCCGCCTGCAGGTGATTGACGACCAGCAACAGCTACAGGCGCATCTTGATCGTTTCAAGAATGCTCGCGAGCAATTGCAACTGGAAACTCGATCAGTGTTGGCTTCGGGAGATGTTTCTTAGAGTTTTGCGGTTAGGATCGTAAACAATAATTCTTTCTGCATCATGACTGAACGTACTTCTCACCATCGTACAATCCTGAGAGCGCATCGAGTTCATGAACCCTACCTCATCCATCTCCGCCGAGAATGTACCTCTGCAGCGCAGCATCGGACTTCGCGCGGCGGTTCTCTTCAACATTCTGGAGATGATCGGCGTTGGCCCATTCATCGCCCTGCCCCTGGTGATTGCCGCCGCCGGCTACCGGCTCTCGGTGTGGGCGTGGGTTCTGGGCGCGATCATCGCCGTGGCCGACGGCCTGGTCTGGGCCGAGTTGGGCGCGGCATTCCCGCGCGCCGGAGGCTCCTACGCGTTTCTGCGCGAAATCTACGGCCCGGATCGCGCCGGCAATTGGCTCAGCTTTCTCTACGTCTGGCAGGTGAGCTTCACTGCGCCGCTCTCTATCGCCTCGGGCTGCATCGGCTTGTCGAGCTTTCTTGCCTGGTTCTGGCCGGCGCTCGACCGCGCTCCCATTGCCGCCTTGCCCGCGCTGCACTACTTCAACTTTGCCGCCGCCGTCACCTGCCTGCTGGTTGTGGTGCTGCTCTATCGCAACCTGAGTTCCGTCACGCGGCTGGCCTGGGTGCTCTTTGCCGGAGTTCTGACGGCCATCGCCGGAGTCATCGTCTCCGGATTTGCCCAGGCATCGGCCACCGGCGGATGGCACATGCCGGTCTCGCCCCCGCTCACACTCCCCGCGGCAATTGGCGGGCTGGCGCAGGCAACGCTGCTCACCACATATTGTTATTGGGGCTACTACAACATCTGCTTTCTGGGCGGTGAGGTGCGCAAGCCGGAGCGGACCATTCCGCGCGCGGTTCTGCTTTCCGTGCTCATCGTTGCCGGGTTTTACATAGCCATGAACCTGGCCGCGCTGCCATCCCTGCGCGATGCCGCGTCGCACGCTACCGCCGGTGAAGCGGTTCGCCTGCAACTGGTGGCCGACATTACCAAGTCCGCCTTCGGTAGCATCGCCGGCCGCCTGATGGCCGCATTGATCATCTGGACGGCCTTTGCATCGGTATTTTCGCTGCTGCGCGGCTACTCCCGTGTGCCTTTCGCCGCCGCCCGCGACGGCAACTACTTCCACTTTCTGGGCGCCGTCCATCCGCGCCACGGCATTCCCCATCGTTCGCTGGTAGCGCTGGGAGTGGTGGCCATGCTCTTCTGCATGTTTACGCTGACGCAGGTGATTACGATATCGGTGATTACACGCATTCTGATTCAGTTCTTCCCGCAACAAGTGGGTGTCATGCTGCTGCGCGTGCAGAGGCCGGATATGGCGCGGCCCTTCAGGATACCGCTCTTTCCACTGCCCCCGCTGATCGCAATGGGGGGATTCTACTTCCTGCTGGTCAACCGCAGTCACGCGCTTGTCGGACTTGCCATTGCCTTTGCCATTGGCGTTGTGGGCACGCTGATCTATATAGTCCGCGCCCGGCGGTTGGGGCAATGGCCCTTTGCGCAAAACAGCTGATCTGCGCAGGCTAGCGCATTTTCACTGATCGTGTAAGGAAGTTCCGTGCCCCATCCATTTCACGTTCTTTGTGAAATGGGTGGGAAACCACGAAATCAA
>JBAVYF010000476.1:0-3606 GCA_049698655.1 Occallatibacter sp.
GGCCAGCAATCCCTTTCTGTTTCTCGTAATCGAAGAGGAGTTTGGCCGGTCGTCCATATCTGTCGCTTCGCTGGATATTCGAGTTCTTGAAACGAGTCGAAGCTACAGGCATTCCCAACTCCATCAAAAGATTTGTGCGGGAGTAATCGCACATGCCATCGCCCCATGGTTCAAAGTCTTGCACGAGTCGCGGCTCATGGAAGAAATCGTGAGCCAGTTCATGGCAGAGCCAGCCAAACCAGTCCTCCGAGCCAGCGACCGGGTTTCGCCCGTCCCTCAATCCGATGTAAGGCCGGAGAACCCCGCCAAACACGAAGTCACCTTTGCCGTTGCACACAAAGCAGAGACGGTTCCTGACGCCGTTCTTCCTCTGATAGTGGTCGTTGGGGTTTACATCTGTCCATCCGACCATCGTTTGGTAAGCTTTGTCCAGCCATTGCACCATACCAGCGGGGGTGCTGACCTGTGACTCGACATACCACTGCGGCGTCCAACCGTCGGGCCAAAAAAGAATTACCTCGGTGCTTTCATGTACTTGAACACCCGAATGCCCACCTTGATTCAAGCACACCTGGTGCAGTGTATTCTCATATGGAGTCATCAGGTTTCTCCTTTATATTCATCTTCCCCGAATAGACCTACGTCTTCTACCAGTTCAACGCCACATCGTCTCCGTCAGGGTTTCTTGCGGTAGACGTTCAGCCCGACCTTCTCGTCCCGCTCGGGGATGGACACGTTGCCCTCGGTGGAGGCGACGATAATCGTCTTGCCGGAGGACGAGGGGCCGAACTCCTTGGTCAGGTCAACCTTGATGGTCAGGATGTTGCCCTCGACCTTCATTTCCACGTTTTTCATGTTGATTCTCCTGTGCCTTTCAACCAATTGTTCCGAAAGCCCGACATTCGTTCACCGGCGGCAGAAGCACTTTGCGAATCTACCCATTTCCAGTAAGGCAGCACAGCGTTACATGTTCCCCTGCAATGGCTCGTAAAACGGATTCTTGTGCAACACCGCCGCGTTGACTTTCTTTTGCAAGAAGGGTTTCAGTTCCTGCTCCTTCTCCAGCAACTGAACGATTTCCTTAAGCTCGCAAAGAACAATGGTCTTCTGGCTCAAAGCCTCCCGCGCCGTCTGCAAGGCTGGTGCAGAGTATCCCGAAGCAGAGAAGAATAGCCCACGCACGTCACCTCGCAGGAACAGCCGCGAGAGGTGTTGCGTAAGTTCGGGCACACCAACCGGGGAGTTTAGCCACTTCATCTCTACCAAGTAGTGATTACCTTCAAGTTGAACAACTCCGTCTATCTGCTCAACAACCCCGTCACCAGTTGCACTCTTCAGAGAGAATGCTTCACTGACCAGAATCCCGTTGGCCTTGAAGAGACGGTTTAGGACACCTTCCAGCGCCTTGCCACGCCGCTGGGCATTGGCGTCAGCAAACAAAGCGAACAGTTCTTTCCTTATGCTCTCCATCTCTGTTCGGCGTGTTTCAGCTTCTTGCTGCTTTATGCGCTGGTCTTCAAACCGTTTTTCCCGTTCGGCGTCACGTTCGTGTTTCATCCGCGTGAAGGAATCCTTCACCTGAACGATGCGACGAATTTCTCCCACATACCCCTTTGCCGCCATCTCGTCACCGGGCCAGCAGCCTGAAAAGTCCTCAAACTCGGTGATGCGTTTTATTATCTCCCGGCGCTCACGTAGTGCAACATCGCCTTTCTCGTTGAGTCGCTGTAAAACTAATCTCGCAATTTCAAACTTGGTGATGTTTTCTTTATCCTGCTGCACTCGTTGCTCTAAGTCCAGAAGAACGCTATCATCAACGCCAGCGCCTCGGAAGAAGAGCAGGACATCTCGCTTTGACCGGTTGAGACGTGGGATGGCGTCGACAAGCAGCGTCAGCAGTTCCGGCGGATAATGGTACGCGGAGTCCATCTTGCGCTCCCGTCATGCCCTTGCGTCAGTCAGAATCCCGTTCTGTAGTAGTGCCGAAAACAAGCCTACCACCCGCCTTGCCGAGGAAGCCTCTTGTCGCAACAGGTCTCCAAGGCCGTTGTCGAGCATGGCGCGTTTTGATCCCATGTATTTCATGTGGTCAGTACCAATACGCCATTAGATGATTTCACAATTCGCCCTTGAAGACCCTGTCCAGAACGGACGGTAGCACGGCGCACAGTTCCGTTCTCGACTGACGCTGGAGATCATTCAAACGCTTCAGCGCAGCCTGAAGACGATCAAGAGCTGCAACGGCTTGTTTCTGCTCGCGCAGTCCTATATCGGCGGGAAACGGAAACGCGAGTATCTTCTTCTGGTTGATCTTCTGAATATTCGGACTCGTTCCACCCATCACCAGTTTCACATGTGAACGCATTCTTGGGGAGCGCAGCCAATAGATGCAGAAGTGGGGATCAATCCGCTCAGCATCCACTTGGAGACGCATCAACAAATTAGCGCAGACCCACCCCTTCGCGGCAGATGGAACTACACCAGCATTGCCAACTTGATCTCGCTTATTGCCGCGCGCGATGAGGATGTCTCCCTCAAGCAGACGATCTTTGTCAGACACTCTCTCGGAACCATCGCCGTATTCGACTCTATAGGTATTAACCCCGAACCCCGTCACTGACGACGGCATGAGAACCGGAGTCCCACGCCATTCAGGCCTAGTGAGAAACGAAGGACCGCTGCGCGGACGAAGCGTGATGTACTCCCCAAAGGCTACATACCGCTGGCTTCTGCCCATGATGTGGTCCAACGCGGACTCCATGACTAGCGTTGCACTCTTCAGTGCCGTAACTCTATGAGACCGGGCAACAGCCATGCTATCAGCGACATCGTCGATGACTTTGGCAAAAGCCCTCTGTGCCGGCAGCGGCGGCAACGGGATGCGTAGTGGCAAGAGCCGAGTGGCGCGCAATTCTGACTTGATTCCTCCGGGGACCTCCCGCCTAATGATCTCTCGGAATGCCTCACTTCGAAGAAACCACCAGACATAGCGCGGCTCCACATTTTCTTTATTGAAGGAGTACGCCGAGTAGTGAATTGTTGCGGCCACGGGGTAATCGTACTGCTGTAACGCTATCGCCCCTTTTGACGCATTTATCCCGGATATCAACAGGTCTCCTGGCTGAACGAGTATGAGATTCGTATTGCTGACCGAGTCTGGCCTCAGATGAATCCTTCCATCGGCAAAAGCCACCTTGCCAACAAGCGGCATTGCGCCGACCAGAACTGAATGTGGGTCTGGCGACTCTCGGCGTTCCTCAAGACAATCTGATAATGGCGTATCACGCCAAGAGAGAGTCATTGGGGCCCCTCTCCGACTATGATCTTCAGATGCTCTTTGACACTGGCCACGAGTTCGCCTATCTGACGTTCCTTTTCTTCAAGCGCAGCAACGAGTTCAGCGGGAGACCGCTGTTCCAGTTGCTCAAGGCTGTTGGGATTCCTGATGTCGAGGTTTACGAGCGTCGTCGCGTTGCCCTGTGCGCACACGAGAACGTCTTCCTTGCGCACTCGCCACGCATGGTCATTGGCCTCGCGATGGTTCCACCACTTTAACACTGGTCCAAACTCGTCATACAGGAGAGGAAATGTCTTCGTGTACTTCTT
>JBAVYF010000477.1:0-2231 GCA_049698655.1 Occallatibacter sp.
GGGTGGGAGAGCAGCCGCGAGACCTGGGTTTCCAGTGTGCGCGCGTTGACGATTTGGCCGAGCGAGGTGTTGGTGGCCAGCGGAAGCAGGTAGCGGGCCACGTCGAAGGCGCGCGCTTTGAGCGTTCTTTCGTAAGCCTCAGGCTTCATGGCTTCCGGACAGGCAACACGCCGGCGTAGTGCATCAAAAACCGCATCATTGACGCGCCTGTAGGCGCCAAACAGGCCTTCAATGGTCTCGGAGTAAAGCTGGGCCGACGTGGAATCCGCGCCAAAATCGGGGAAAAACCAGCCGGACTTGAGGAAGTTCTGGTAGCGCGTGGATCGCTCCTGGCCGTCCCAGCGTTGCTCGTCGACCAGGACGATGGCGGCCAGCAGGCTGAGCCGCTCGACAGAGAAGGCGATGTGGGCCAGGTCGGCAATGGAACGGTGGCCGTATTGAAAATAAAAGGTATTCAGGAACTGCTCGGCGCGCTGGGCGCTGATTTCGACAAGCGACTCGCGCATGGAGAGAGCCGAGCGGGAGTACTTGGCCATGGCATAGGCCAGGACTTCGGGGTCGGCTCCGTGAATGGCAAAGACTTCGGTCTGGTTGCGCGCGCCGGGGGTAACGAAAGATTCACTGGACATGGGTAAGGGCTCGCGAACAGAATACGACATGGAGGCGGATGGAGGTATACATCCGCGCTTCGGCTCCTGGCATCCATAAGGACGAACCAGAAAAAGGCAGAACAACCAGGACAAGGCAAGACAGGAGCAACCGGGCCATGCAGGAGTTTCCCAGAGGCACATCGCGCGATCCGCGCCCACTGCCACCAGGCCGTTGGAGGATGGCGCAGCGGTGGAACGATCTGCTGTTTGCACACTGGCCAGTTCCGGCCTCGTCGCTGGCGCCGCTGATCCCTGAGGGCTTGCAGGTGGACACCTTCCAGGGGTCGGCGTGGCTGGGAATCATGCCCTTCTGGATGGACCGGATGAAGGTTCGCGGCCTGCCGCCGATTTCCGGGACACGCAGCTTCCCCGATCTGAGTTTGCGCACCTACGTCCGCGAAGAGCGAACGGGAACGCCGGGCGTGGTTTGTCTCTCGCTGGATGCCAGCAACCTGCTGGCGGTGGCGGCAGGGCGCGCTTTCTATCGTCTTCCCTACCACTGGGCCGAGATGCATCTGGAGCAGCGCACGGAGCGGGAGTTTTCGTTTTTTAGCCGGAGACGGTTTGCCAGCCGGCCGGCGGTCTTCAAGGCGCGCTACCGTGGGCTGGGTCCATCGCGCAAGCTGGCGGAGAGCCGCTCGGGCACGCTGGAGTACTTCCTCATGGAGCGTTACTGCCTGTTCACGACCAACCGGGCCGGACAGCCCATCCGGGCCAACCTGCACCACGCCTCCTGGCCGCTGGAAGAAGCCGAGGCGCAGATTGAGCAGAACGATCTGGCGGAGGTGCTTGGGATAAGGCTGCCCGACCAGGAGCCGGTGCTGTACTATTCCCGGCGGATGGCGGTATATGTGTGGCCGGCGGAACTGGTCCGTCCGGCGCTGGTGGCGCGCCCCGTAACGGTAGCGGCGACGCCCTTGGGGTGACGGCAGCTAAAGCCAGTTGTAGATGGAAGATCGGCAGGAGCGTTCCGCGTTTTCGATTTGCTTCTAAATGGTAGGCGAGGCGTTTAACGAATAATAGGCATAACTCATTGATTCTAATCATCAACTTATTAAGCCTGAAGAGAAGTTGCCCCCCATAGTTGCCCCCATCCAAATTATTTTTTTGCTTCCATTCGGCAAGGGAGAGAATTACACAGTAACAGTCCGGTTTCGGTCGGATAGTCACGAATCGGTCACGCGGAGGATATAATTTGCGTGCTACTCCATTCATTCGAAGGGGAGCCCAATGAGGTATAAGACGGAGGTGTGACGTGTCCCTTGGTCGCATTCTTTGGTGTCTGCTGCTGGTTTCGGGCGTGGCGATTGCGAACTACCCCGCTTTCGCCAAGAATCAACCGGAATTCCAACCCGCCAAGGTCATCTCACAGAATATCGGCTCCTATAATGGCGGCGCTGCCGCTATGCCTATCGGGACAATGGTGGTTGCGGTCCCGATCACTCGGCGGTCGGATATTGTCGTCCTCGAAACCGCCAACCATCGTCTAACTTTGTCGGAACAGATGACCGGGCGAGGTCCGGTTATTCTCCCCGTGAACGAAACGATCCCGTTTTACCAAGACGGGAACTGGTTCATCGT
>JBAVYF010000478.1:0-1628 GCA_049698655.1 Occallatibacter sp.
CGGCAGTTCATGGCCGCGCCTCCCGATGCTCAAGCGACTCGTCCACGGTCCTCAACGACTTGCGCAACATCTCGTGGGCGCGCGAAAGCCTCTTCGTCACCGTCCCCAGGGGAACGTCCAGCCGTTCGGCTACTTCCACACACGACAGTCCGCCGTAGTATCGCAGCAGCACAACCTCGCGATACGGCGCCGGCAGGCTCGCAATCGCCTGGTCGAGGTCGAAGTCGCCCGACGGTTCCTCACGGCGCGCCTCCTCCTGCGCGATTACGACCCCGCGCCGCGCTCTGGCCTTTTCAGACAGGTACTCTTTGACCGCTCGGTCCGCAATGCCGAAAAGCCAGGCGTAGTACGATTCCGGCTTGCGCAAGCCGGCCAGCGCGGCGTATGACCGAACGAAGGCTTCCTGCGCGACCTCTTCCGCCGCTTCTCTATCCCGCAGCCGCCCGCAGATGAAGCCGATCAGGGGCGCGTGATAGCGCGCCACGAGTTGCTCGAACGCTTCCGGATGCCCGTCCAGGCAAAGCCGGACATACTCTCGATCGGTGTTGAGCATCAGCACCTGCCGAACTGTGTTGGATTCGAATCCAGATATAGTGAGAGATGATACCCTTTTTGCGACATGAATCCGAAAATATTCCGAGCGGAATCATTCAGGGCAGGTCACAGCGACACGGCGAATAATGTCGGCGCTCCAGGCCATTTGCCCCGCACGCGACGGTCTCTCGCCTGCCTGTAATGAAAATTCGATGATTTCGCTGATTTGTTCTTGACATCGGCCTACATCAGGGCTATAACTAATATAGACTGGTTTGCGTTACAAACCTTAAACGCCAGGAAAGGGCCAGGGGGATGAGCGAGAACATCAGGGAAATGCCGGACGTTGAAAAGGTCATGACGCGCGTAGAGCGCCATCGCTACGAGGATGGGATCGGTGAGATGCTCTACGGAATCATTTTCATGCTGATCGGACTTGTCCTCTTCGGAGAAGCCACACTGAAGCCGCCCTTCCCGCATTTCTGGACCATTGCGTTCATTCTCGCGGCGTGGATTCCCTTCCTGCTGTCACGCTGGCTCGTGCCGGCGCTGAAGAAACGCCTGGTGTTTCCGCGCACCGGATATGTGGTTTCTCGCAAGCTGAGGGGACGGCTGCTGTGGTTGGTGTTGAGCGTCGCGGCTGTTGTGAGCGGCGTCGGGAGTTTCGTCTTGGTGTTCATGTTCCGCGCCCACCCTGCGGCGCGCGCCTGGAGTCCCGTTATCCTGGGGATTGAAGTGGGAGGATGGTTGCTATTCATGGGATTTCGGTTCGAGATGAGGCGCTACCTGCTCCTTGCAGGATTCTCACTTCTCGCAGGAGTCGCTGGCTTATTGGCGGGCATGGGAGTTGATCGCGGATCGGCGGCCTACATGGCGGCGATGGGACTGGCGCTGGTGGTCTCCGGCGCGCTCGCTCTCCGCGCGAACCTGCGGCAGGCGCCAGGGCCAGAGGAGCAATGAATCATGGACGAGCGCTTGCAGGCGATGGCCAACGTGGACAGGACGATTCACGAGCCCTCGCGGCTTATGATCGTTGCGATACTCTACTGCGTCGAGAGCGCCGACTTCCTCTACCTGCTCCGCGAGACGCAGAT
>JBAVYF010000479.1:0-1560 GCA_049698655.1 Occallatibacter sp.
GTTGCGGGCTGCGGCGCCAGTCGCGGTCGCCGCGCAGGGCATAGACGTAGGGCAGTACCCAGCTTGCCACCACGAAGTCGGGCGCCTCGCCGGGCAGGCCCAGCAGGTTCAGCCGCACGGCCACGCCGTCTGTCTCCAGGCGTACCAGCAAATCTTCGGCTACGGCAATATCTCCGCGATCAGGGGTGGCATTACGCCGGCCAGCTACAGCCTCAACAAACGACGGCGCAATCGATGTGGAAAACTGCCGCTTGGGCAGGAAGAGACACAAGCCGGTCTCCTCTATCCACGTCCGGGCATCCTCAAGTGTGAGTGTCCCATGTCCGTTCAGGCGCATCCTTTCGGCGCGCGACGCTTCCAATTGTTCCGATGTCAAAGAAAAACCTCGCTTCCAGGCTGGCGATGGCGCCGGGCAGCCCCGTCCCCTAAGAGGAGGGCTACCACCTTCCACCTGTTCTAGATTCGATGGAAGGCCCGCTGGATCTCCTTCCAAGAATACAGCAAAGCGATTGGACGTCCATGCGGACAACTGGTTGGGTGGCTCGTTTTTGCTAGTTCCGAGAGTAACCACTCCATTCGAGCGGGGTCAAGAGGCATGTTGACTTTAATGGCAGAATGACAGGCTATGGAGGCGGCAATACGCGTACGAAGCACCGTAAGATCATGATTTTGCTTGGGTTCCTCCGAATCCGCGCTGGATTGCTCGATCACCTCGGCCAACATCCGCTCCAGAGCCGCTCCCTCCAGGCCAACCGGGGCGGCTTTCACCGCAAGTGTTTGAGGGCCAAAGGGTTCCACCTCAAACCCGTTGCGTTGCAACTCTTCGGCTATGCCCGCGAAGACAACCATCTGTGATGCCTTTAGTTCTACAAGTATGGGCATTAGTAACCTCTGGCGCATTACCTGCTCCACCTGGCGGTCTCTTAAAATTTTTTCAAAAAGTATCCTTTCGTGTGCCACATGCTGGTCAATAATCCACAAACCGTCCTCTCCTGTGGCCAGAATGAACGACTCGCGCAACTGCCCCAGCGGGCGGAGCGAGCCTAGCTGGTTGAGATTGGCGGCGGCCTGCTCGGCCTCGATCAGGGCCGTCTCCGCTGCGGGGTTCGCTCCAGGGGCGTCACCTGGGCGCGGAGAGCAGTCGCCACCGGGCGGCAGGCTGCCCGGCTGAAAGAGCTTTGCTGCCGCCTCGCTCCACGCTTTCCGGTCCTGTTGGTCGCTGGGCCAGCCGCCGGGTTGGAAGCTCTGGGCGGTAAAGGGCAGCTTGCCGGGAACGGGCGTGGGCAAGTGCGGCGTCAGTTCAAAAGCTTCGGCGTTAGCCCGGGCGGCCTGGAACGCGGATGGATCGGAATCCGGCATCACCGGAAGAGGTGCACTATCCGGTGAGCCGGGCAGGGGCGATGCGGCTGGCGGCATCAGCGAAGGGCTGGCCGCGGGCGCGGAGTCCAGCGCGACCAGAAAACCGGCGGCGGGGCGCGATTTGATGAGCGCCGTGCGCAGACTGTCGCGAACAAAGTCGTGGATCAGGCTCTGCTGGCGAAAACGGACCTCGGTCTTGGC
>JBAVYF010000480.1:0-3126 GCA_049698655.1 Occallatibacter sp.
CGCTAACCTGCTGACTCGCTGACTTGCAGTAATGCGCTTTTCCGCTGTCTGTTTGGAGCCGTTACACTCAGGCTGTTTAAGCACCTGCTCAATCCTTCGCGCCTATAGCGAAACCAGAGTAGCTGTACACGGAGCCAACCCCGCTAAGTGGCTTTTTCCTTAAGAAAAAGCCACCTTGAACACACTAAACGAGGGCACGTTTACTCTGGTTTCGCTCTGAAGTCGCCGCGCTGCGCGTTATCATTTCAGCGTGGACAATTCATCCTTTTCCTTCCTTCTTAACCAGCCGCCGTTAGACCATGAGCGCTTTGCCGCTCACCGCGAACTGGAAGCTCTGCTCAAGAAGACTCTCCGCGGTGACGTCCGCTTCGACCTCGGCTCCCGCGCGCTTTACGCCGCCGACTCCTCGAACTACCGCCAACTTCCGGTGGGCGTGATTCTGCCCAAAGACGCCGCCGACGTAGAGGCCGCTCTGGCTGCCTGCCGCGCCACGGGAGCCGCTGTGCTGCCGCGCGGCGCGGGCACGAGCCTCGCCGGACAATGCGCCAACGTGGCCGTGATCTTCGACTTCTCCCGCTACATGAACGGTCTCACCTCCATCGACCCTGCAGCGAAGCTGGCCCGCGTCGAGCCCGGCATCGTCCTCGACCGGCTGCGCGAGGCCGCCGAACTGCACCACCTGACCTATGCGCCCGATCCGGCGACTCACTCGCGCTGCACCCTCGGCGGCATGATCGGCAACAACAGTTGCGGCGTCCATGGATTGCTGGGCGGCAAGGTCGTGGACAACGTCGAATCGCTCGACCTCGTCCTCTACGATGGCACGCGCATGACCGTGGGCCGCACATCGCCCGCCGAACTGGAAGCCATGATCCGCTCCGGCGGCCGCGTAGGCCAAATCTACTCGGACCTTGCCAATCTGCGCGACCGCTACAGCGCGCTGATCCGCGAAAAATTTCCGCGCATTCCCCGCCGCGTCTCCGGCTACAACCTCGACGAGCTGCTCGACGAGAACGGCTTCCACGTGGCCCGCGCGCTGGTGGGCTCGGAGGGCACCTGCGCCACCGTTATCTCCGCCACGCTCAACCTGGCCAACAGCCCGCCCTTCCGCGTGCTGACCGTGCTCAGCTTCGCCGACCCATTCCTTGCCGCCGACGTTGTGCCGCGCGTTCTGGAGTTCGGCCCCATCGGGCTGGAAGGCTTTGACGGGCTGATCGTCGAATTCATGCAGCGCAAGAAGCTCGCCTTGGACGATGTCGCGCTGCTTCCACCCGGCGGCGGATTTCTGCTGGTCGAGATGGGCGCATGGGACGCGGCTGAGGCGCAGGCCAAGGCCGAAGCCCTGGCCCACGCAGCGCAGGCCTGGCCCGAAGCGCCCACGTCGCGCATCTATAACTCCGAAGACGCCGCCCGCGTCTGGCATGTGCGCGAATCCGCCCTGGGCGCAACCGCCTCTGTTCCCGGCGAGCCGGAGCGCTTTGAGGGTTGGGACGATGCCGGCATTCCTCCCGCGCGCCTGGGCGCTTACCTGCGCCGGCTCACCAGGCTCATGGCCGAGTATGGCTATCGCAGCCCGCTCTACGGCCACTACGGCCAGGGCTGTGTCCACATGCGCATCAATTTCGACTTCAGCTCTCAAGCAGGCGTGCGCCGCTTCCGCGAGTTCATCGACCGCGCCGCCGATCTGGTTCTCGGCCTGGGCGGGTCGCTCAGCGGCGAGCATGGCGACGGCCAGGCCCGCGCGGCCCTGCTGCCCAAGATGTTTGGCCCGGAACTCATTCAGGCCTTTCAGCAGTTCAAGGCCATCTGGGACCCGGCGAACCGCATGAATCCGGGCAAGCTCTCCGATGCGGTCCGCGTCTACGACCCTGTCGAGAATCTGCGCCACGCGCCGCCCGCTCCCGGCGAAACGCCCGTCGAACTGGAGACGCACTTTGTCTTTGCCTCCGATGAGGGCTCGCTGGAGCGCGCCACGGCGCGCTGCGTCGGCGTGGGCGCCTGCCTCAACACCAAGGGCGACGTGATGTGCCCCAGCTACCGCGCCACAGGCGAGGAGCAGCACTCAACCCGCGGCCGCGCCCGACTGCTGTGGGAGATGCTGGCCGGCGCTCTGCGCAAAGAAGGCTTCCGCAGCAAGGCCGTCCACGAAGCTCTCGACCTTTGCCTCAGTTGCAAGGCCTGCAAGACCGAGTGCCCGGTGGCTGTCGATATGACCGCCTACAAATCCGAGTTCCTGGCCCAGCGCTACAAGCACCGCCTGCACCCGCTGCATCACTATATCTTCGGCTTTGCCGACAAGCTGGCCCGCATGGGCTCGATTACCCCGGCGCTGACCAACGCCGTGCTGACCGGCCCCCTCACCAGCCCGCTCATCAAGCGCATAGTGGGAGTGGCGCAGGAGCGCAAGATGCCCCGCCTGGCAGCGAAGAACTACAAGAAGGCGAGAGCCGCGGTCAACGAGACCACCAACGTGCCGCGGTCCGATGTGAAGGGTACAGGCTTCAGCCCGTACATCAAGCTACGCCAGGAAACGGGGGCTTTAGCCCCTGCGGGAACGCTGGCCTCACCGCAGGTGGTGGTCCTGTGGCCCGACACTTGGAACAACTACTATCATCCGCAAACTCTGGCTGCTGCCGAATCGGTTCTTACCCAGGCGG
This sequence comes from Occallatibacter sp., assembly GCA_049698655.1. GTDB lineage: Bacteria > Acidobacteriota > Terriglobia > Terriglobales > Acidobacteriaceae > Telmatobacter. Next base: position 2,658 of record JBAVYF010000480.1, read on the forward strand.
GCTTTCAGGTTCAAATCCCCAAAGGCCACATCTGCTGCGGCCGCGCGCTTTACGACTTCGGTCTGCTGGGCGCCGCCCGCGCTTACCTAGCCAAAGTTTTCGACCGCATGGCGCCGGAGATTGAAGCCGGCCTACCGTTCATCTTCCTCGAACCAAGCTGCGCCAGCGTCTTTCGGGATGAGGCGCTGGAATTATTTCCCTCCGGGCCTCTTGCCCCGCGCGCGCAACGCATGAGCAAGCAGGTCTGGCTGTTGGCCGACTGGCTTGCCGCGAACGCTCCCGAATGGGTCACCGGCCGGCTTCAGGGCAAGCAGGTGATCCTCCACGGCCACTGCCACCACAAAGCCGTCTTCGGCGGCCCGGCAAACGAGATCGCCCTGCTGAAGAAAGCCGGCGCCGCAGTCGAGCTCATCAACTCAAGTTGCTGCGGCATGGCCGGGCCATTTGGTTTTGAGGCTGACAAGATCGA
>JBAVYF010000481.1:0-12036 GCA_049698655.1 Occallatibacter sp.
TTGAATGTGCAGTGGCAACCGGCGAACACAGTGGCCATCACGCTTGGCTACTCGGGCAACCGTGGCCGCCACGCGGTGATTCCGATTCCATTCAATGAGCCGGGCATTGCAACACCGACGAATCCGATCTGGGGCGAAACGTCATCGTATGGCATGGAAGTGATGAACCAGAACTCGTCGGGCTGCAATTTCGATTACTGCCCGATTGCGGTTGAGCCCTGGAACACGTTTGACGCCGGCAATACGGATTTCCGCGCACCGTACGTCGGCTTCAGCCCCAATGCGGCGACCTTCAAGACCGTTGGTGTTTCGGCATACGATGCACTCGATATGCACGTTGAAAAGCGCCTCTCGCATCACTTCCAGGCTGGCGGCAGCTATACCTGGAGCCATGCGCTCGACGAGCAGAGCGACATCGGCCTCTTCTTTACCGGTGATAACCCGAACCACCTGCGCGATTCATGGGCATCCTCGGACTTTGACCGTACGCACGTCTTCAGCGTCAACTTCCAGGCTTCGATGCCCAACTTGGCCAAAGCTCACTCGCTGGCTTCCTATATTGCCAACGACTGGGATCTGACCGGCATCGGCATCCTGCAAAGCGGCGAGCCGTATTCACTGTATGAGTTCTACGGCGCGGTTGGCAGCATCAACTTCGGAAACTTCCCGACGCTGATGAACCCGGTTCTTGGTATCAAGGACCCGAAGCATCCGAAAACCGCATTCACTGGCAACAAGGGATCATTCCGCGGCCCGGGTGGCAGCTATATTCCAACTCTCGACCCCTCGCAAATCTCCATCAGCTACCTGACGCCGGGCAGCAACGGCATTCCGGTTTCAACGGGTAGTGATCCAAGCGATATCTACCAAACGGCCTTCAATGTGGGGCAGCGTAATATCTTCCGCCAGGCCATGCAGAAGCGGCTCGACCTCTCGATCCGCAAGGGCTTCAGGATTACTGACAAGATCAAGGCTCAGTATGAACTCAATGTCTTCAACCTGACCAACACAACCAGTCTTGACATCCCGCAGGACCAGGCGCAGATTCGCCAGAACAATGGATGCTCGGCCACTGCGATCAGTGCTTATGGCGGCGACAACAATTGCAACTTCTACCGTAGCTACCTTGGGTACGGGCAGGTTGTGACGTCGAACAATCCGACGGATCAACAGTCAGCCCTGGGCAATCTGGATCAAGTGCCCTTCTCAACAGGCACAGGCAAATCAACGCAGCTCTCGCCGCTGCTTCAAATTGGCCAGGGTACATGTACTTCAGCCCTGACAATTACCGGTACAAATACCTGCCCGAACAACGCCGCCAACTGGGGATCCGTCACGGGAACCATCGGCGGCAACAGGGCCTTCACCATGGGCTTCCACATCACCTACTAACCTCCGGATTTCAGCCGGATACGCGGAACGGGGTCCACTCGGGGACCCCGTTCCGCATTTGCAGCCAACCCGATAGGCGAGGAAGCGTCAGCCGATAAAAATCCAGTCTTGGGTAGGATTTTGCTCCCGGATGCGGGAGCAGTGCATATATTTGGTCTACAATGACCATGTTGGAGTCAAATGGTCATTCTTGTGATTCTGAGCCGTTCAGGATGTCGAATCTCATCCTTGCGCATGTGATCTCTGGGTTGCACTTCGCAGAGTTGGGAGTTCTGTTGCCGCAGGTTGCACTCCGGGCCTGATCAAGGCGATTATCGGGCAGAAACTGAATATCGGGAAGTAGCGGAGAACGAGGCACTATGGGCCTGAATGGATTTGATGTTGCCGTGATCGTGTTGTACCTGGCCTGCGTCACGGCCTTCGGGATGCACTTCCGCAAGAAGCAAAACACCATCAAAGGCTACTTCCTTGCGGAAAAGTCGATTCCCTGGTGGGCCATCTCCCTATCTATCGTTGCGGCCGAGACCAGTACGCTGACCATCATCAGCGTGCCCGGAATGGCCTACGAGCAGGATTTCCGCTTCCTCCAATTGGTGATCGGCTACATGATCGGGCGCGTCATCATCAGTCTGCTGCTGATTCCTCATTACTTTCGCGGCGACCTGGTCACAGCCTATCAACTCATTGAACGCCGCTTCGGGCAGAGGTTGCGTTCGCTCACTGCCGGCCTGTTCCTGTTGACCCGCGCCGCCGCCGATGGCGTTCGCGTCTTCGCCATTGCCATCGTGGTGGGCATCGCGCTCTCCGGGCTTCTGCAGGGATACAGCGACCTGGGCCGCGATATTGCGGCCATTGCAATCGTCATCACACTCACGCTGCTCTTTACCTTCAAAGGCGGCATGGCGACCGTGATCTGGACCGACATTGTGCAGTTGTCGGTCTACCTCACTGGAACGGTGATCGGTCTGTTCACCATCATTCATCTGGTCCCCGGCGGCTGGCACGCCGCTTACGGCATGGCCGCAGCCGCGGGCAAATTCCATGTCTTCCAGTTCGGCTGGAACTTCTACGCAAAATACACCTTCTGGTCCGGAATCATCGGCGGCGCCTTCCTGACTACGGCCAGCCACGGCACCGATCAGTTGATCGTGATGCGCCTGTTGGCCTCGCGCAGCGAGCGTTCCGCGAAGATGTCGCTGGTGGCCAGCGGCGTGCTGGTGCTCTTCCAGTTCGCGCTCTTTCTGCTGATCGGCGCGCTGCTTTATTCCTTTTACAAAATGCTCCCGTTATCAACGGTTTTTGTGCGCTCGGATCGCATCTATCCCACCTTCGTCGTCAACTACATGCCGCACGGCATCAGCGGCCTGCTGGTCTCGGCCATACTGGCCGCGGCCATGAGCAACCTGAGCGCCTCGCTCTATTCGCTTTCTTCCACCACCATCATCGATTTCTACTCCCGGCTCAATCCCGGCGTCGGCGAGAAGCGCCGCATGTTTCTCTCCCGCATGGCAACCATCGGCTGGGGAGTGGTGCTGTTTGCGCTGGCGATTGTCGTCCGGCAGAGCGGCCAAAAAGTGCTGGAGATCGGCCTGTCCATCGCTTCGGTGGCCTACGGCTCGCTGCTCGGAGTCTTCATGCTCGGCGTTCTCACACGCCGCGCCTCGGAGAGCGGCGCCATGGTCGGAATGGTGTGCGGATTTGCTTTGAACCTCTTCCTCTGGCAGTTCACCGGGGTTCCGTATACCTGGTACGTGCCGCTGGGAAGCATTGTCACCTTTGCCATTGGCTATGGCGCGAGCTTTTTTCTGCGCCGGACCATGCCGGTTGAACCGGCAACCATAGTTGGAAGTTAGGAGAGTCCGTGATGTTGACTGGTTTGGAAACGGAGCGGCAAAACCGCGCATCCTCCGATCTGGACAAGATGAGTGCGCTGGAGATTGCCACGCTGATGAATCGCCAGGATGCCCAGGTTTTGCGCGCTGTCCGCAAAGCGCTTCCGGCGATCGCAAAAGCGATTGACGTGGTCCGCGACCGGCTTGCCGCGGGCGGCCGGCTGTTCTACGTTGGCAGCGGTACAAGCGGAAGAATCGGCGCACTGGATGCCTCAGAGTGTCCGCCCACCTTCGGCATCGATCCTGCCATGATTCAATACGTGATGGCCGGCGGCGAATACGCGCTGGCCAACGCCACCGAGGCTAGCGAAGATTCTCCCCAGCTGGGCATCAGCGACATGGTAGCCCGAAAGCCCGGCAAGAAAGACGTAGTCGTGGGCCTTGCCGCCAGCGGGCGCACGCCTTATACCATTGCTGCCTTGAAATACGCTGCCAAAAAAGGCGCTGCCACCATTGCCGTCATCTGCAACACCGGCTCAGAACTGGCCGGCGCCGCCGAGATTGCCATCGAGGCCGAGGTCGGTCCCGAAGTCTTGACCGGATCCACCCGCCTCAAGGCCGGCACGGCGCAAAAGCTCATCTGCAATATGTTGACCACCGGCGCCATGGCTCGCATGGGGTATGTCTACGGAAACCTGATGGTCCACCTGCAACTCAAGAATGAAAAGCTGATCGAGCGCGGGATTTCCATCGTGCGGCGAGTCGCCAGGGTGAACCGGAACGTTGCGCTGGCCACCCTGGAGGCAGCCGATATGAAGGTCTCCGTGGCTCTGGTGATGTTGCGCGCCAACGTCTCAAAATCGGAGGCCAACCGTAGGCTCAAGCGCGCTCAGGGCAGCATCCGCAAGGCGATAGAAGCCTAGAAGGGGCAACTCGCCAGCGGCAGACCGTGCATGTGCCTGCATGAATCGACGAGTTTTGCAATCCGTTCCTGCAACGCCCTTTCCAGCGCGGTGCACGCTTGAAGAAGCTGTAAATTGCTTATAAACAACGATATGGGCGACAAGTCAGACGCGGCAGCCTACCGGAAAGAGGCAGGACACATGAGCCGCGGCTGAGCCTGCACAGAGGGTACGCTTTTGCTACGCACCGGAAACATCCATACTCCCCTTCTGTGCACGTTTGAGCGTATTGGACGGCTTTGGTCAGCATCGTGATTATTTTGCTTGACAGCCAACCAACACCTCGATTACGATTCTGGCGAATCGGTTTAGCGCTGCGAGTGCGGCGCGTGCCTGTTTTCCGGCTGTCGCAAGAGCGCGTCTTCAAACGCGCGGCTTGCCGGGATGCGTTGTTCGACAGCTCTTCGCCATCACAGTTAACGATGGTCAACTTTTTGGGGAGTACGCAGCAATCATCAGCAATTTCATGGGAAAATCATTTGAGGAGGCAGGGAAATGAACCTAAGTAAGCGATTGCTATGCAGCGCGGTTCTGGCCGCGCTTTTGAGCTTCGTCTGCGGCAGCGCCTGGGCGGCGGACTCGCTAACCGGCGCCATCAGCGGCACGGTCACGGACCCAAGCGGAGCCGTTATCGTGGGCGCCACGGTTACGTTGACCAACACGGATCGCGGCCAGGATGTTCGTGTCCTGACAACCGGCCCCGCTGGTTATTTCACCGCGACATCACTGCCGCTTGGTGCCTACACAGTGAAAATTTCGGCCCCCGGATTCAAGACGGAGACCGTAACCGGGCTCCAACTGCATGCCGCCGACTCTCTGACCGTGAACAAGGTCATGGTCGCCGGAAGCGTGAGCGAAATGATCACGGTTACCGCTGCTCAGGCTCAGTTGAATCTGGAAGATGCTTCTTCCTCGGGACTCATCAGCGGCGATCAGATGAACGAACTCGTGCTGAACAGCCGCAACTATGAGCAGTTTCTCCAGTTGCAGCCCGGCGTCGTCTATGGCGGCGCTAACGATCAGTTGTATGTCGGTTCGACGGCTCCTTCGGGAATGTCGAATACCGTCAACTTCTCGGTTAACGGCGGCCGCAGCACTGACAATAACTGGACCATTGACGGCGCTGACAACGTGGATCGCGGAGCCAACCTGACGCTACTCACTTATCCCAGCGCGGACGCCATCGCCGAAGTTAAAACTCTGCGCGGCCAATACTCGGCAGAGTTCGGGCGCAGCGCCTCGGGCCAGATCGATGTGGTTACCAAGTCCGGAACCAACAAATTCCATGGGAGCGCATACGAATTCTTCCGGAACAATGTACTCAATGCGAACTCGTGGCAAGACAAGCTGGTAACGCCTTTCACGGCCCGCCCCGTGCTCCGCTACAACGACTTCGGCGAATCCCTAGGAGGGCCGGTCCGGATTCCGCACATTTACAACGGCACGGACAAGACCTTCTTCTTCTTCTCCGATGAGACGCGGCGCCTGGTGCAGTACACTACGGGAACGGCCTTCGTCCCCACCACTGCCGAGCGGGCAGGCGATTTTTCCAACTCCTACTATGTGACCGGTTCCTCAACAACTGGACCGGTGTCGGTCTGCACTGCCTATAACGCGACCAATGGAGCCTGCACCGCATACGGTGACAGCATTACGATCACTGATCCGGTGGTAAAGGCCTACCTCACGGACATCTACAGCCTGATTCCGGCGCCCCCCAGCGCGGCTGACATCGCCGCCGGGCAAGATCCGCACGCGCTGCTGTCCACCGTGCCCAACATCTATAACAACAATCAGGTTCTGGCCCGCGTTGACCAGACGTTCTCGCCCAAGCTGAGCGTCTTCTATCGCTACATCCACGACTCGTTCCCGATCATGGCCGGCTCTGGAACTTTTGCTGGTTTGACCATCCCGGGACTCTCTGCCACCAGCACCAAGAATCCGGGCACCGAACATCTGGGACACGTTACCTATCTCTTCTCGCCCACCATGCTGGCGAACGTGGGTTACGCGTACTCCAGCAACGCGATTTACACCACCCCCATCGGCGCTTTCACCACCGCCATCTCCAAAGACGTCAATCCCACCCTGCCCTACCAGAACGTGCTCGGCGTGATCCCCACCCTCTCGTTTACAGGGAGCAACGCGCTTACCGGTCTGGGCAGTACGGGCATCTATCATGACGTCGACCAAAACCACAACGTCTTTGGCGATCTCACCAAGACGCTGGGCCGCCACACGCTCATCGTGGGCGCCAGCTACAACCACTTTGAGAAGGCAGAGAACTCTACCGGAGGCAACCAGGGAGGCTTCACCTTTGGCGGCACCAACACGGGTATCTCTCCTGTCGTTGCCGGGCTGAATACGGCAACCCAAACGGACATTGCTTTTGCCAACTTCCTGATCGGCGACGCCAATGCCGGATTCAGCCAGGCTTCGAACGCCATTACGGCTGACATCCTGCAAATCAGCCTGGAGGCATTCGTTCAGGACAACATCAAGGTTTCGCCTCGCCTGACGCTGAATCTGGGCGTGCGCTACGGCTACTATGCCCAGCCCACCGACGGCGGCAGCCGCCTGAGCAACTTCGCCCCGGCAACCTACGTTGCCGCCAATGCGCCGACCATTGGCAGCACCGGATTGATCTGTTTCTATTCGGCCACATTGTGCCCCAACACCAATGGATACTTGACCACCAACCTGCACGGCAACCCCAATGCCGACTACCAGGGCATCAACTACATGAACGGCCTGATCTTCCAATCCAGCGCGGGTATCACAGGCCATCCCTCTCCGTACGGCAACAAGGTCGCCCAGGCGGACAAATACAACTTCGCGCCGCGTTTTGGCTTCAGCTATGATCTCTTCGGCAACGGCAAGACTGCGTTGCGCGGCGGCTATGGCTGGGCCTATAACGTGTCGGAAGTGAGCTTCTATGAGACGGCGGTCTATAGCAATCCGCCCGCTGTGACAAACTACTCGCTCTCGACCGCGGTGCTGGACGACCCCGCGGGTACTTCGGCAACAATTGCGGCTTCGACGACACCGGGCGGCATTGAAGCCACCCCGCTCAACTACAGCACGCCGTATACCCAGCAGTACTCCCTGGATATCCAGCAACAGTTGTCGCCGACATTTATGATCGACATCGGCTACTTCGGCTCGCACGGCAACCATTTGATCGGCAAAGAGAACATTGATGAGCCTGTGCCTAACTCGTATATCGGCAAGATCTCGCCGACCGATGTTGCCTCCACTTGTAAGTATGCCGATTCCTTAGTGACTAGTGCCACCCCTCCGGCGTACATCAGCACAACCTGCGATCGCGGGCTCAACCAGGTCAGGCCGTACCTGGGCTACGTCTTCATCGATTCGGTCCAGCCGATCTTCAGTTCCAACTACAACGGCTTGCAGGTCAAGGCCACCAAGAAGTTCAAGGGCAAGAGTATGATCGACGCGAACTATACCTGGTCGCGCGATCTGACCAATGCCGTGGCCGACTACTCGGGTGGTCCGCAGAACACCTACAACATCAACGGCGATTATGGCCGCGCATCCGACGACCGGAACCATGTTCTGGCAGTGGATGGCGTCTATGAGCTGCCCTGGATGATTGACCAGCGCGGTGTCGCCGGCCACATCGTTGGCGGTTGGGAGGTCTCCGGCATTCTGGCCATGAACTCTGGCCTGCCGCTGACCATCACGGAGAGCCTGGGCAGCTTGGTCTACTACGGCCCCACGGGCACCATCAACCCTATCAATAACCAGCCAAACGGCAACGAAGCCAATGATTCCGCGGGAATTGGCGTCGCTGGCAACACATCCACCGGCTTCCGGCCCAACCAGATCGGCAATCCCCGGAATGGTCAGGGATCGCAGATCCGCACCGCAAGTCAGTGGTTCTATCGCGGCGCGTTCGCGGCTCCGCTGCCCGCTGGCCTCAATCCGGGTGGACTCGGCCAGGTAGGTAATGAGCATCGCGGCGTGGTCAGCGCGCCGGGCTTCACCCGCTTTGATCTCGGCCTGTTCCGGAACTTCAAGATTCGCGAAGGCCTGAACTTCCAGCTTCGCGGAGAGGCCTTCAACTTGTTCAACCACACCAACCTGGGCTCGCCCGGAGTTGCTTCAACAACGTCAAGCACCTTCGGAAAAATCACCACCGCCCGCGACAACCGCATCCTGCAGGTCGCCGGCAAGATCACCTTCTAACTCTGTCGTATATCCAACCAGAGCGGCGCCGGCTTCGGCTGGCGCCGTTCTGCTATCAAGGGCTCCCGCATCACTGCTTGCACGATGAACCAGCGGCGCGTTGCCGCGCATTGTGAGGTGAAACAGATGTTCCGGCTATCTTATTTATGCGATCGCCTGCTGATTTCCGCCATCATCCCTTGCGTTTTAACTAGTGTTTTCCTGTTGTCGCCGACAGCTTTGCCGGCCCAGGATATTCCACATTCGTCTTCCACGCCGGCAGAGGCCACGAAGTTCGCCCTGATTCCCATGCCGCGCGAAATTCACGAAGTCAAAGATATTCCGCTGACGCAGGGCATCGGCATTATGGCGGCGGGCAGGGATCCTGAAGACAAGTTCGCTGTCGAAGACCTGGTCAGAGTGCTCAAGGAACGCGGCATCGACGCGCGCGCCGGTCACAAAGGCAGAATCAAGATTGTGTTTCTCCGTCAGGATACGAAGAAGGCGGCGGAACTTCTCTCTCGCGCTCACTTGAACTTCGATCCGGCGCTGCGCGACGAAGGCTACGTCCTCGTCACTGAGGGTGACGTTACTTATGACATTGCAGCCACCGGCGCGGGAATCTATTATGGCGCGCAAACCATCAAGCAATTGATCGCCGGCAGTGGAGCGCATGCCATATTGCATGGAGTGGTGGTGCGCGACTGGCCGGCCATGAAGTATCGCGGCCTGAGCGACGATCTATCGCGCGGCCCCGTTCCCACGCTGGAGTTTCAGAAGCATCAGATCCGCGTTCTCTCCGAGTTCAAGGTGAATATCTACTCTCCCTATTTTGAGAACACACTGTCGTTTGCGTCCAATCCTCTTCCCGCGATTCCCGGCGGCGCGATGACCCGCGCCGATGTGGAAGAACTGGTGCGCTACGCGAGTCAGTATCACGTCACCATCATTCCCGAACAGGAGGCATTCGGACACCTGCATCGCGTCCTGATGTACGACATTTATTCTCAACTGGCGGAGACGCCCCATGGTTCCGTGCTGGCTCCGGGTCAGCCGGGTTCGCGGGAACTGATAAAGCAGTGGTTCACTGAGATGGCTTCGATCTTTCCCGGCCCCTTTCTTCATCTCGGCGCGGACGAAACCTTTGAACTGGGCAGAGGGCAGACCAAGGATCGCGTGACTAAGGAAGGACTAAGCGCTGTCTATGTGGACTTCCTCACTCAAATTCATGCGGGACTAACTCCCCTTCATAGAAAACTGCTGTTTTGGGGCGACATAGCCATGGACAGTCCGAAGCTGGTTAAGACACTGCCCAAAGATATGATTGCTGTTGCGTGGGAGTACAATCCGAACCCCAAAGGTTATGACAAGTGGCTTACACCGTATGTAGACGCGGGAATGGAGACCTGGGTAGCTCCGGGCATCAATAACTGGCGTGTTGTCTATCCGAATTTCAACGCCGGCTTCGATAACATCCAGAGATTTGTCAGCGATGGCCAGCGGCTAGGGTCTACCGGAGAGTTGAATACCGTGTGGAATGACCTGGGCGAGGGGCTGTTCAACATGGATTGGTACGGCGCGCTCTTCGGGGCGGCTGCCGCGTGGCAACCCGGAACAAGCAGCATTCCCCAGTTTCAGAATAGCTACGGCCAGGTCTTCCACGGCGATCTTACGGGTAAGATCAACCAGGCGCAGGTGGAACTGATGGCCGCTCATGCGACTCTGAAAGATGCGGGGCTCAGCGCCGCCACCGACAGTTTATTCTGGGCCGATCCGTGGAGCGCGGACGGGCAGCAGCTTTCCGCTAAATTGCTGCCGGTAACTCATACGCTGCGCGTGCATGCCGAGCAGGCAATTATTCTGATTGAACAAGCGCGGGCCGCAGCAGCATTGCGCGAACCGGACGCGCTGGATGCGATGGAGATGGGCGCCCGGCGAATCGACTTCATCGGATACAAATTCGAAGTCGCACAGGAAATCGCCGATGGGTACGGGCGCGCCTATCAGGCGCAATCTGATCCGGCGACCAGACGCTCTATCAACCGAGAGTTAGGAGCGATTACGGGTGTGAACGGTCAATGCCAGGATTTGCGCGAAGGATATGGGCTTACCCGCGAGCTCTATCGCCATGCATGGCTCCAGGAGAATCGCCCTTATTGGCTGGACAACGTGATGGCGCGTTACGATCTTAGTATGCAATTGTGGATTCAGCGCGCCAACCGCTTCAGTGAGGCAAGCTCGCAATATCGTCTGACGCACGCGCTTCCCAGGCCGGAAGAAGTAGGGTTGCCCATTGCCAACCTTCCCGCTCAAACAGATTTTCCTGGAATCAAGAGGGCTAACTGACGAAGTTTCTGAGTGGATGACATCATGGGAGAAGCAAAATGAAATTGAGGAGTAACACCGCACTTTTACAGATTAGATCCTTGCTGGTTGTCTGCGCTGCGCTCTGGAGCGTCGTTGCGTTTGCGCAGCAGAAGGTTGCCAAGCCGGACTATGTCGTTTCCCGGCCGGTTATCAACATGTATTCCTCCGCCTCACCGGACGCTGACGTGGTGTCGCAGGCTCTCTATGGATCAGGCGTCCTTTCACTGGAGAAGAAGAGCGGATGGATCCACATTCGCACCGGGGATGACTACACGGGTTGGGTGCCAGAGGCCGACCTTATCCCCGAGCAAGGCACCTATGCTCCGGAAGGAAAGGCGGTTCGCGTCGTAGAGTTGAGCGCGAACCTATACCGCGAACCCAGCGTGACCAAACACGCTCCCGTGCTGAACCTTCCCTGGGAGGCACGGCTGGAATTGATTGTCGGCAAGATGGACAAGGGTGAACGCTGGATTCAGGTCAAGCTCGTGAATGGGCAGACGGCATATGTTGAGCAAGGCAACGTAAGCGCGGATATCACGCCGCTTACTATCGATCAGACCATTCAACTCGCGCGCAGGTTTCTTGGCATCACTTACACCTGGGGCGGAGTTTCCAGCTATGGTTTCGACTGCTCCGGATTTACGCAGATGCTGATTCGCCAACGTGGGATCATCATGCCGCGGGATGCCGACGTGCAGGCAAGCTGGAGCGGAGTGGCGCCGGTGGAGCGCAAGGACTTGCAGCCAGGCGACCTGCTTTTCTTTGGCGGAAGCCCAGCGAAGATTACCCATACGGGTATGTACATTGGCAACGGCGAGTTTATCCATGACACAACCAACATGCGCCCTGGGGTCCAGATCAGCAAGCTGGACGATATGCCCTGGACTAAACTGTTTGTAGCAGCGCGGAGAGTGAAGCGATGAATCGACGGGATTTGTTCAAAGCAGTGGGCGCGGTGGGAGTGGGCGCGGCAATGCCGGCGGCTTTGTATGCCTCGGACGCGCCGGCAACGGGCGGCAAAGCCATCGTCAAAACTGAGCTAAAGCGACTGATGCTGCGCCACACATGGACGACCACGATGTCTTCCAGCGCTTATCGCGACACGGTTCACGTTCAGTATCAGCGCGACGGCATCACCGGATACGGCGAGGGTGCGCCGATTGTGCGCTACAAGGAGTATCCGGAGCAAGCCAAACAGGCCATCGATGCAATCATCGACAAGATTGCCGCGGGCGATCCTCTGAAGTTCGACAAGTTCCTTGCCGAGGTGCTCCATTTACTTGGCGACCATCAGC
>JBAVYF010000482.1:0-2258 GCA_049698655.1 Occallatibacter sp.
GAGGATGTCCGTGCTGCGGCTGGGCTTCGCCACAGCCGCGCTCCGCCTCAATAGTAACGCCGGCAGCATAGACCCTTCAGACGGACCGCGAGCCGTCCCGGCTCGCGGTCCGGTTGCCGAAAACTACCGCCATGCCGTCCCTCGTGCGCATCTTAGATTTTTCCAATCCGGTAAAGCTCTCATTAACACCCCGCTTGAGCGGGGTGTTACGCGCAAATCGAGATCCTGTCAACCGTTTTAACGGTTCCCTGATCCTCGCCTAATTTTCTGATTTCGATAAAAGAGTGCGGTCAGATGCAGATTTTTTGTTGACAGTATTCTATAGATTATCTATGTGTCCTCTTCATGGCTGCTCGCTTGCCGCTATTGCACAAGACGCCCTTCGTCCTGGACGGCCGCCCCCTGCACGAGGCGACCAGTCCCCACGCCGGAGCGCTGAGCGTTTCCCGCGCCTACCGCAGCCTGGGGGTGCCGCAACTGATCGCAGCCAATCTTAAATTGCGCAAGCGACAGCGCGGTTTTGCCGAAGACCAGTCCATCGAGTCGATCTGCCTGCTCCAGAGCGTCGGCGGGGAGTGTCCGGAGGACATGCACCTGATCCTGGGAGACGAATGTTTGGAACGGGGCCTGGGCTATGAACTGCCCAGGGTCACCGCGGTGCGGGAGTTTCTGGAGCGGTTCCACGACAAAGACCTGGAGAAGCGTCGACCCAAACGCGAGGACCAGAAGAGCTTCATCTTTCCTTCGAGCCAACCGGTGGCCGCTTTGCAGGAAGTGCAAAGTGGGCTGGTGCGGCACATCGCCAAGCTCTATGAAAAGCAGGGACGGCCCCAGCGAATCGCCACGGTGGATCAGGATGCGACGATCATTGAGAGCCACAAGCAAACCGCCTATTATCACTATGAGGAGGGCCGAGGCTACCAACCGATGGTGGCGGTGTGGGCGGAAGCCGATTTGGTGCTGGCCGACGAGTTTCGGGACGGCAACGTGCCGGCCAAGCAGGATCCCTTGACGTGTGCCAAACTGGCGTTTGCCGCGCTGCCCGAAACGATCCGGCAGCGCTACTTTCGGGGCGATTCGGCCTGTCATGAAAACGATTTATTGGAGTGGCTCAAGCATCCGGACCGGGAAAAGGAGCCGGGCGGACGGATCGTTTTCGCCGTCAGCGCCGTGATGAGCCCAGCTTTGGCAGCGGCTTTGCGAGGGGTCAAAGACGCCGACTGGACGACCTTCGGTGATAAAGAGGACGACGGCACGTTGCGGCAGTGGGAGGAGGTAGACTTTGTGCCCGGGAACAAATCGGAGCACAAAGACAGTCAACCGCTGCGGTATGTGGGACTGCGTTTGCTCAAGCCGCAAGGGGTGTTGTTCAAGGACGGAAGCGACCGGCCTTTTCACGCGGTGATCACTAATGAGCAGCAACTGGATGGGGGCCGCTTATTGGACTGGCACCGCGAAAAGGCCGGAACGGTGGAGCACACCCATGACGAAGTGAAGAATGAACTGGGCGGGGGACACATGCCCAGCCAGCGCTTCGGGGTCAACTCGGCGTGGTTCAAGATCTCACTGCTGACCTATAATGTAGTCAGTGCGATCAAGGGGCTGTGTTTGGAGGGGGAGGAGCAGACCGCGCGGATGAAACGATTTCGTTTGCTGCTGATTCATGTGGCCGGGCGGATGAACCGCAACAACTGCGTGATGGGACTGCGACTGTGCAATGGGGAGGCGCTCCAGCGGATGCAGCGGGTGTGGCAAGTGTTCGAACTGCCGACGCAGGCGACCTCGGTCAAAGCCCTTGGGGGCCGAGGTGGTTAGGGGACCGCCAACAGGGATTTTGATCGCCCGCACTATAGAATGCGGAATGGAGGAAGTGTCTCTATAGCAGCAGGTTAGGCTGTTTTTTTGCGGTTAGGGCGTGGATTTCGAGCAGTCGTGCGGAAAATCAAAGCTGTGCGGGCGCGGCATCGCGCCTTTTTTTCGCCGCTGTTCGCTAAGGCGAGGATTTGGGCACACGCATCAAAAAGGCAGAAAAATGGGGGCAGAAAAATGAAAAAGAGAACTCCTCATTTTTCGGCCGCCTTTTTTTTCTGAATTCCGTATCCAATCCTGATTCCCATGAGGTTGCATCTGCCCTGCCAATCCACGGCTTCGGCGCGGTGTCTTCCGGTTACTGGGCCAGGATGCGATAGAAGCCCGAGGCGTTGGTTGGGGCGGGGTCGGTGATTTGGAGGACGCCGCCGGTGCTGACAATGGTCTGC
>JBAVYF010000483.1:0-2984 GCA_049698655.1 Occallatibacter sp.
CGGAAGTGGTGGCCGCCTTCCTGGCGGGCCCACACGGCAAGTCGGTCAGTGTGGTCGGCCCGGCGGAGGCGCCCATCCGGCGCATCAATAACCTGTTCCGGTGGCACGCGCTCATCAAGGCGCCCGATCCGGAAACACTCCGCGCCGCCCTTCGCGGCCTCGACCGCCGCCGCGCCGAAGGCGTCGAACTGACCGTGGACGTGGACCCGGTGTCGCTGCTGTAGCGCAGCGACAATTTCCAAATCCGAATTTCCAATAACCAATTACTGGTTGAACCGCCGATGGACGCCGATGAACGCAGATACGAATTAGTTTTGAGTTCCTTATCGGCGTTCATCTGCGGGCATCGGCGGTTAAGAAACTGCAGTTTCCTATGAGCTTTTCTTTGTGAAGCTCCGGAACTCATCGTCACTCGCCCGGAATATCCAGGTAAAAAAGGAGGGTCACTCTCTCCTCAGCTCAGGGAAGGCTACCAATATCTCTTTAGTGCTGACGGCAAAATTGAGTCCGATTACACCAACGCCTATCTTTTTCCATGTATTCACGCCAATGACCTTGCCGCTCTGTATCAAGATCAAGGGGCCTCCACTGTTGCCGGAATTAATCGCCGCGTCAGTTTGAACATCGGCGACCCCGTGATCATTTCTAAACCCGCTGACTATGCCTTTGGTCATGCTCCACTCGTATTCACCCAGAGGGTTGCCGATGGTGACAACATCTGCCCCAATGTCTGCATCAGTGGCGACTTGAAGATGAAGATATGGAAAGCCAGACCCGTCCACTTGAACGAGCGCCAAATCGCGGGCGGGGTCGTTACGGAGAACCTTGCCGCGCAGCTTCCGTGAATCGCGCGTCTTCACATCCACTGTGCCTGTGCGACTGTGTTCGACCACGTGATGGTTCGTGATAATCAGACCTTCACTGTTAACGAAGAACCCGGAACCTGTATAAACGATTCCAGATGCTTCGTACCGCACAACGACAACAGAATTGAGAAGCTGGTCAAATTTGGCGGGCGGAGCCTTCGGCTGTTCCTCGATAAAGGCCCATGGCGGTACAGGCTTCGCATCCGCCCAAAGCCCCGCTTTTGCGACACGCGCGGCGTTTTCTAGCCCGGCAAATTCTTTGGATTTGGGGGAAAGTGGATCGCTCCAAGCCAAGCCAGCCTTCAGTAATTCACGAGCCAGATCCATGCCATCGGGAAGAGTAACCTCTGCAACCGATAGCCCATTGCTGTCTAGCCCGATTATCCGAACGTCGACCAACTGTTCAAGCGCGAGTTTCGCCGTGAAGTTTCGGGCGAGCTTCGCGTATGGTTGGTCTGTTTTAGGACAGGCGATTCCATCAAGCCGCAGCATTATAGAAGTCTTCTCCGTACCATCGGGCCTCCAGCAGAAGAGAATGTCACCATTTCTTATGAGGAAAACCTTTCCGCTGAATTGTTCAGGATTGGGGAGCAACGCAATTCCGCTTGTGTTGGGGCCTGCTACAGGCCTTGGCGCCCCATTTGCGGCTGCTTTCGTCAACGCAGATTTTGCAGCTTCGAAGTCAACTCCGGGAACCCAGTTCGGGGCATCAGGATTAGCCTCGGCCTTGGAGCCCAGTTGGCCGGGCGGAGTGTTTCCGGTCACATCCATCAACTTTTGCCCCTGACCTTCATTCATAGACCAACACGCTCGCAAGCCCGCCTCGTCTCCTCGCAGGTGACAAAACATCGTTGCTCGAATCTCTTCCTGCGTCCTCGCCACGGCCCAAATCCGGACCTCTTCAACTGCCCCTCGCCAGTTATCGCCTCCACCGAAAGGGCATGAACCAATCCATAGCGGCAAATGGTTAACCTTGATTGGTTTGTTCCACGGCCCATATCCCACAAGAGTGCCATTCAGGTAAAGCTTTTCCTCAGTGCCATCAAGGACATACGCGACATGAGTCCATACCCCTTGCTTGGGAGTGAAGGGAACTGATACCGCGAAACCGCCTAGTATCTTTTGGCCAGCCTCACCCCGTACACGAAACCCGTAACCAGTGTCGCCCATGTTCTTTGAGATGAAGTAATTATAATAGTGCGCCCGAATCCCCTCATCAGCCTTCAACCATGCCTCCATCGTCAACGCTCCCGTGATTGCGAGCGCTGGCGCATCAGGCACCGTAACACACTGGCCGTCGCGCGAGAAAAAAAGCGCAAAGGAATTCGAAGCGGATTGCCTCGGTTCCTGCCTGGGGGGTTCCGCTGACGAAGGCTTGTTCTGGCCTGTGACAGGGAGAAAGGATAGGGCAGCTAACCAGAGCGAACCAATGACGGCTGCTGCATCCGCCTTTCTCATAGTCCAGCTCCTTCCTAAATCTTGACCGAAAACGGTATTATCGGTTACACGCGCATCAGAGTCAATAGGCTTGAACGAGAAAGTATCCACCTGGGATTTCCAGGTACAGCATACATAATTATTGATGCGGCGCTTCGGACGCCCGGTGTCCCCGGAACTCGGCCGGCGTACACTACGCCAAGAAAGCCTCGTCCGCCGGCTCTGATGTCCCTGAACTGCTTGACGCTGCCCAGAGCCCGGGTGTATATTGCATGAGAGGCGCGGCAATGCGAAGGGCGCGAAGAAGTGAGGCGCGACGCGCTTCCGGCCGCTGAGGTAAAAGGGGGTTAGACGTAGCTTCTCCGGGACTTCGTTCTGGTCGAAGAGTCCTATTTCCCCTGGTTGGAGTTTTTCGATGGATTCGCAGGCATTGCTTGAGAAGAGGATAATGCTTGCCATAGTCGCAAGCGTGATTTGCTGGGGATGTTCGCGGAACTCCGAGTTCGTCAACACAAGAAACGAGGTTGGAATTATGAGCAAGTCGAATGAAGCGAACGTCTCAGTGCAGCCGGCGCCGGCGGGCGAACCTTTGTCGGAAGATTACCGGCTTGTCGTTGGCGGCGCGGCCGTCCCGGTGTATTCCTGTCGCGTTTCAGCGGTGCCGCTGGACCAGATCTGGCC
>JBAVYF010000484.1:0-9829 GCA_049698655.1 Occallatibacter sp.
TCGAGCAGCATCTGGAACTCGACGAGACGCTGCCGCTGCTCAAGGCGCACGACTTTGTCTGCGAACTGGAGGCTGAAATTCTGCGCGAGGTTCCGGAGATCGACGGCGTGCTGACGCACATCGAAAGTGAACCGGCGACGATCGAGCCGCCGGGAGAGCGGGTAGTGGCGGATCGTCGCATCGAGCAGGCGATGCAGGCGGCAGCGGAGCAGATTCCCGAAATTGTGGATGTACATGAGGTTCTGGTGAGCCGCTCGGCTGAGCACATCCACGTTTCCTGCCACTGCACGCTGCCCGACGATCTGACTATGGAACGGGTTCACGTGGCAATCACCGCGCTCGAAGACCGCTTCAAGCTGGAGTGCCCGGAGGTCAACCGGGTGACGATCCATCCGGAGCCGGTGACGGATAATTTGCGGTGAGGCCGGAATCCATAGCTAGCGCGAAGCAACCTTCTTTTGCAACGCGCTTTGCACGATGTATGAAGAACGGGTAAGTCCTTTGGCGCGGGCGCGGCGGTCGATTTCGGCAATCTGGCTTTGGCGGGCGGTGATGTTGATGCGGATGGTTCGCTCCGGCTCGCGCAGTTCGGCCAGAAATGCTACCGCGCCTTTCAAGGCAGGGTCGCCGTGCAGGTCGTCGAGGGTGGAGGGCTTGGGAATCACCTCGCCGTCCTCGCGCATACCCGCTACATGGAACGCCAGAGCCTGAACGGCCATGGTTCGCGCCTCCTCTAAACTGGAACCTGCGGTGATGCAGCCGGGGAAGTCGGGGAAGCTGACGCCGTAGTCCGAGTTCTTGTCTTTGTGAAGGTAGGCGATGTATTCCATGGTTGCTCCCAGCGGCAACAGGGCTACACCCATCGTATACTCATCATCGACGGAGTAGGAGAGCCCACGCCATGATGCATCGTCCCGTCATTAACTTCTTCCAAATCGCTTCGCTGGTGATGGCGCTGGTGGCCGTGGCGCTGCTGGCGGCGATCACCACGATGCACTTCGCCATTCACGGGGCGGAGGTGCGGGTGCCCTCGCTCAAGGGAATGACCGTGGCGGAGGCGCGCAGCCAGACTTCGGGACTGGGGCTGAATCTGGAAGTGGACAATCGCTACTACTCGGGAGACGTGGCCGCGGGACACATTCTTTCGCAGTCTCCCGCGCCGGGAACGGTGGTGCGGCGGGAGTGGCGGGTGCGCGTGGCGGAGAGCCTGGGGCCGCAAAAGGTGGAAGTGCCGCAGACCGTGGGATTGGATGAGCGGGTGGCGTCGCTGCAACTGCGGCGCGTGGGCCTGGAGGCGGGCATGACGGCGCGTCTGCCCTGGGGCAAGGCTGAAGAAGGTACGGTGCTGGCCCA
Source organism: Occallatibacter sp. (assembly GCA_049698655.1). GTDB lineage: Bacteria > Acidobacteriota > Terriglobia > Terriglobales > Acidobacteriaceae > Telmatobacter. Next base: position 1,354 of record JBAVYF010000484.1, read on the forward strand.
GGACCCTCCGGCGCACGCCCAGGGAATTGCGCGGCCCAGCATCGACCTGCTGGTGGCAGCAGCGGAGGACGACGCGCCCGACGGCTTCGTGATGCCCGACCTGACCGGCCTGCCGGTGGTCACGGCACAGGCAGAGCTTGCGAGAGTGGGCATCAAGACCGCTGCGCCCAGTTTTGTGGATGTGCCGGTAGCGCCGATGGGGAGCGGCAACGCGCTGCCTGTGCTGCCGGTGAAGCCGGGCGCGGTGATGGCGCAACAACCCGCAGCCGGCGCGCGCGTGGAGCAGAGTGTACTGGTAAAGCTGACGGTGGCGAAGTAGCGAGTCAGCGAGTCAGCGCTGCCTTTCAGGCGGTTCGCTCGATCAGGCAGATAAAGAAGCCGTCGGTGTGGAATGTGCCGGGGAGCAGACGGAGCGCCCCTTCGGGTGTTAGGCAGGCGCGCAGGCGCTGGGCGCCGGTGGGGGTGAGAATGTCATCAGCCAACAGGGCTTCGATGCGTGCTTCGAGCGAAATCAAGCGGGTGTTCGGGGTTGCGGCCAGCACCGCTGCGACAACCTGCTCATTTTCTTCCAGCTCCAGCGAACAGGTGGAGTAGACGACGCGGCCGCCGGGGCGGACGGCGCGCAGCGCGGCAGTGAGAATCGCGCGCTGGCGCTCGGCCTGACGGTCGATGGCGATGATGCTCGTTCGATTGCGAATCTCCGGGTTGCGACCCAGTGTACCGGTGCCACTGCACGGCACGTCGGCCAGGACCAGGTCAAAGACTGAGTCCTCGGCTAACCCGGTTGCGTCGGCCTTGCGGCACTCGACCCGGTCGCCCAGATAGGCCAATCGTTTTTGTAGCTGTTCATGACGTGGAAAGCTGACTTCGCAGGCAAGGATGCGAGCTGCCGGGTTGCGCTCGGCGAGGATGAGGGTCTTTCCGCCGGGAGCGGCGCAACAGTCGAGGATGTGGCTCCCGGATCCGGCAATCTCGGCGACCAGTTGTGAACCTTCGTCCTGTAGGCGCACGCGTCCCATGCGGAAGGCTTCCGTCGCGGTCACGTCGCCGGAAAGGACGATGCGCACGGCGGTGAGCAGTTCGCCGGCTTCGAGGGCGATGCCGGCTGAGACGAGTTCGGCATCGACGGCCGGGCTGGCGAGGCGCAGGGTGAGCACAGGCTGGTTCTGGCCGTGGCGGCAAATTGCGCGGGCCGCATCGAGGCCGTAGAAGTTGATCCAGCGCTCGACCATCCAGGCGGGATGGGAATGGGCCAGCGCCAGTTCCGCTGTAGTCTCCTCCGAAAAATGAACAGGCGGAGCCGTAGAGAGCTGCCGCAGAACGGCGTTGATCATGCCGGATGCGAAGCGATGACCCGACCGCTTAGCCAGTTCCACACTTTCGCTGATCGCGGCGTACGCGGGGATGCGATCCAGTTGAAGCACTTGGAAGGCGCCGAGGCGCAGGGCAACCAGAACTACGGAATCGACCTTGGCGTAAGGGCGTTTGAGCAAGGCCTGCAGTTGATGGTCGAGCCGAATCTGCCAGCGCAGCACGCCGAGAACGAGGGCTGTCGCCAGGTTGCGGTCGGGGGTGGAAAGCGCATTCATGGTCTTGCCGCGTAACTGATCATCGGAATGGGTTGGAGCCCGCTCGACGGCCATCAGAATCTGGAAGGCGGCCTTGCGCGCTGGAGAAATCTCAACCGTATGATTCTTCGGCGTGGTCTTCGCCGGGCCTGTTTTCATCTGGGCGGTCATTATGTCGCAGCTCCGAGCCATGCGTTGGCGGGGAGCGCGATTCCGCGGAGAAACTCGGCTGCCGCGAGGCGTTTTTTGCCCTCGAGCTGAACTTCGACGAGTTCCAGCCAGGTGTTTCCTGCGCAGGCTACCAGCAGGTGATGGTCCTGGATGCGAATCTGGCCGGGGAGGATGGAGGCGGCTTCGAGGCCGGGCGCAGCGGCGACCTCCATGCGGTGAACAATCAGCTTCCTGCCTTCGAGCGCGGTGAATGCGCCGGGCCAGGGCTGAAATCCGCGCCAGCGATTTTTGAGTTCCGTGGCCGTGCGCACGGCAAATTCCATTCGGCCTTCTTCGCGGTCAAGCAGCGGGGCAAAGGTGGCGCCGGCGTGATTTTGCGGCCTGGGCTTGATGGTTCCATTGGCCATGCCGGCCAGGGTTTCGACCACCAGCGGCGCGCCTCCCTCCGAGAGTTCTTCAAACAGGTCTACGGAGGTTTGCTCCGGGGCGATGACCAGCGCCCGTTGCATCAGAATGGGGCCGGTGTCCAGGCCTTCTTCCAGCAGCATGGTGGTGTTGCCGGTGACCGTCTCGCCCATGGCCACTGCCCACTGGATAGGCGCGGCGCCACGGTATTTCGGAAGCAAGGAAGCGTGCAGGTTGATGCAGCCTAGCCTCGGCAGCGCAAGCATCCAGGGGGGAATGAGGCGCCCGTAGGCGACGACGACAATGGCGTCGGGCGCGATGGCCTCAACCTGCGCGCGAAATTCGGGGTTGTTGCGAATCGTTTCCGGCTGCGCGACCTTGAGGCCTGCAGCCAGAGCGGCCAGCTTGACGGGCGGAGCGGTGAGTTCACGGGCGCGGCCCGCGGGGCGGTCGGGCTGGGAGACGACCAATGCGATTTTATGGTCCGCGGCAAGCAATGCCTTCAGAGTGGGCACGGCAAACTGCGGAGTCCCGCAGAAGACGAGTTTCATTGGACACCTGTGAACAGATGCCGGTTGAGGTTCGCGGCTTTCCACCCTAGTTCACCCCAACGACTAAGACCTGTCGTCGGGGACCCCGAAGCCGAAAAAATAGAGACGCGGCGAGAGTGTGGCATCCAGCATTTGTGCGATTTTCGTCCGGAGCCGTAATGAGTTTACCACTTGCCTTCGCGCTGCATCTTGCGAATCTTGCGCAGGGCCAGGTCGCGCTTGAGGGCGCTCATGCGGAAGATGAACAACATTCCGTCCACGTGGTCGATCTCATGCTGAAAGCAGCGCGAGAGTATCTCTTCGCCATCCATCTCGAACCACTTGCCCTTCTCGTCCTGGGCGCGGATGCGCACTTTGGCTGCGCGCGCCACCTTCTCGCGGATCTCGGGGAAGCTAAGGCAGCCTTCTTCCTCGTATTGCTTGCCCTCGCGAAAGATGATCTCAGGATTGATGAGCACCAGCTTGTCTTTGGGGTTTTTGCCCAAGCTCAGGTCGATCGTGGTCAAACGTTTGGAGACGCCCACCTGCGGCGCGGCCAGGCCGATGCCCTGCTCGGCGTAGGTGGTCTCGAACATATCGGCAATCAGCTTGCGCAACTCTGCGTTGAACTCGGTGACGGGTTCGCCGGGCCGCGAGAGCACGGGGTCGGGATACTTGCTAATCTTTAGAATCATCCGTCTGCTAATAGCTCCGTATCTGTTGGATGTATCCATCAAAATTTCGTCGCAATTCCAGGGCCGAGTCGCCACCGAATTTTTCCTGAGCCAGGCGGGCGATAGTCAGCGCCACCATGGCCTCGGCCACCACGCCCGCCGCGGGCACAACGCAAATGTCGCTGCGCTCGTAGCTTGCGCTGGTGGTCTCGCGGGTGTCAAAGCGCACTGACTCCAGCGGCTTGCGCAAGGTCGAGATGGGCTTCAGGTAGCCGCGCACCACAAGGTCTTCGCCGTTGGAGACGCCGCCCTCGATGCCGCCGGCGTTGTTTTGCGGGCGGGTGAAGCGGGTGGGCTTGCCGGTGTCCTCGCTTGCGTAGCGAATGGGGTCGTGGACTATGGAGCCGAAGCTCTCGGTGGCGACCATGCCACGGCCAATCTCGACAGCCTTGACCGCTTGCACGCTCATCACCGACCACGCGAGCTGGCCGTCGAGGCGCTCGTCCCAGTTGGCGTAAGTGCCTAGGCCGGCAGGGACGCCGTGCGCCACCACTTCGAAGACGCCGCCCACGGTGTCGCCGGTGCGGGCAGCCTCCTCAACCTCTTCCTTCATGCGGGCCTCGGTCGGCTCATCGACGCAGCCGAGGACGACCTCGTCTTTGGTCGCAAGGGTCGCGATTTCGCCCCAGGTGGCGGCGCGGTCGAGCGCAACGCGGCCCACGCGCAGGACGTGGCTGGCTACTTCAATTCCGAGAGTCCGCAACATCAGCTTGGCAAAGGCTCCGGCGGCCACGCGCGCGGTGGACTCGCGGGCCGAGGCGCGCTCCAGCACGTAGCGGGCGTCGGGAAAGTTGTACTTGAGAGCGCCGGCCAGGTCGGCGTGGCCGGGGCGGGGCGAGGCGACCGCCTGGTGCAGCGCGGGGTCGCCGGCCTCGACTGGGAGTTTGTCTTCCCAGTTCTTCCAGTCGCGGTTGACGATCTCAATCGCAATTGGAGTCCCGATGGTCTTGCCGTGGCGCACGCCGCTGAGCAAGTGGGCTTTGTCGGTCTCGATCTTCATGCGGCCGCCGCGGCCATAGCCCTGCTGGCGTCGCCACAACTCGCGGTTGATGAAATCAAGATCGACAGGGAGACCGGCAGGCAAGCCGGAGACCAGCGCAATCAGCGCCTCCCCGTGCGACTCCCCGGCAGTTGAGAAACGAATCATCCTGGTTTGATTGTAACGGGGAGAAGCAGGGAGCAGGAAGCAGGGATTGATCACCTTTGACCCGGAAGATTTTCGCCCACGATGACAGCGGAGGCTGCGCTTTGATCGCGGCATGCGAATTTGACGGGTGGAGTTGCCGCCTGGGCACAGCTACTTTCGATTCGCTATAACTCCGGCTCCATCGCCGGCGTCGCTGGCAGATTTTGTGGACCTAACACAGGCAGCGGGACGCTATGGAATCTCAGGTCGCGCACGAAAGTCTCCAATTTCAGCCGAGTGGCCAACATTGAGTCCCCGTAAAGTCACCAGATGAAGGCTTCCTCACGGACGAATTCCGTAAGCTATTGATTCTAAATGGCGTCCCCGACGAGATTTGAACCCGTGTTATCGCCGCGAAAGGGCCTTTTGGGGCATTTTGGCAGAGTTAGTATAGGTTGTGCGAAACTCGCCTATCTCCGCCAATTGCGCATGGATATTGGCGATATATTGCTCGCTTTTATTTGCACCTATTTGCACCCAAGTTCATGCTCTATCGTTACCACAGCGTTACCGGATTTTTCGCCAGTATTTATGCGCCATTCGACCAGTTGTCCGGACCCCCACCTGCGGGGAAGGCATTGTCGCCTTCGCCCCTGCCCTTTGAATTTCATTCCAAAACAAGAGCGCCGAGTTTTGAAATGCGCAATATATTTTTTCTAGGAAAAATGAAATACGCAGCCGGGGCGCAATTTGAGCGGTGCGGATTTCATTCGCATTTTGCGGCACCGGCCGGGATTTTTGGGCGTGAGCCGGAAAAATTGCAGAAATTGCCGGTTTCTTTGGCCATGCACAGCCTTGGAACCGCGTCTTTGCTGATCGGAATTCTGAATTTGCGCATCCCAGGCGCAGTTGTTGTGCCGGATCTGGCAGGATCGCGGGCGTAGTCCAGAATGCGGACGACGCCAGATGCACCGAAGCCCCGCGGCGGTGAGCTACGGGGCTTCGGTTGGTTCCCACCTACTGTCTGAGGGCAGATCGAACCGATGAGTCGGGCACGGGGCCGTCTTCACGCCCATAGTCTCTTTCAAATACCAATTTGTGTCAATGCCTAAAAATGGTCTTGCACCGAAACCGAAAACCGTATATGTTGCCGTTGTCTGAGGAGACAATCTTCACCGAGGAGATCGGACCGATGAGTGGCCACGAGCACGAGCGCACCTGCATGCCCACGCACATCTAGCGCGCAACTTTCTGAGGTGGTACTCCAAGCAGCCGCGCGCGGCTGGAGACTCTTCCCCGTTTGCCGTTGTGATGATGTTTCGTACCCCGAGCGCAAGCGGGGGAAGATCCCACTTGTCATGGGATGGCCGCGGCAAGCCACCAATAACCTTGAGAAGCTTGAGGCCTGGGCAGCGCAATACCCCGGCTGTAACTGGGGCATGGCCACCGGCGCGGCGTCTGGCGTGGTCGTCATCGACATAGACGGTCCCGAGGGACGCGCAGCTGTTGCCGGGCTGGAGCGGGCAGGTTGCGCACTCCCGTCCACGCTCACCGTAACTACAGGTCGCATCGATGGAGGCGAGCATCGTTGCTATCTCGCCCCGCCCGGGGTTGCAATACGCAACAGCTCGGGCAGGCTCGGACCGCACATCGACGTGCGGGGCACGGGCGGCTACGCAGTCATACCGCCGTCGACCCACGAGACGGGGAAACAGTATCGGTACGTTGACCCTGATGCAGCGATCGCCGAGCTGCCCGGCTGGGTTGTTGCCCGGCTGGAGCGACTACGTGTCTCACCGTCGCCAGCTCCGCATAGCAATATAATCGGCATACTTAGATAGCAATATAATCGGCATACTTAGCGAGGGCCGGCGCAACGATGGACTCTTCCGCCTAGCATGTGCTTATCGACGCCGCGGTGCAGACCTTGATGCGCTGGAGTCCGTGCTCCGCACCGCGAATGCCACGAGATGCCGTCCACCGCTCCCGGATGCAGAGATCCTTGCTATCGCCAAGTCGGCATCCACGTACCCGGTAGGCGGTCCCGATCCGCTGGAGACTGCATGGGCGGCCGTCTGTCAACAGACCCACCGGAACGGATACGAGCAGTTTCTCGCGCTGGCTCGCGAGCTGCAGGCTGCACGCCCTGACATGCCCATCGCGCTTCCGCTGGAGCGGATTAGCGCGCTCATGGGACGCCACTGGACCAAATACGCCGCTGGCGGCAGTACGCAGTGCGTGCCGTGCAACTCTGCCCGGTTGTACCTTATGTCGCACACCGTCGGGCGGGATTGTACATCCTGTGTTGCCCTCCTGATGCCCTAGTGGGACAGATGGAAGGGAAAAACGGGCATCACCCTAGTGGGACACTGTCCCACTAAGCCTTTAGGTACTTAATACTAGTGGGACACTCCCTAGTGGGACAGTTGAGCCTTTCCCACGTGTGTCTTTGTAAAGAAAAGGCCCGGCGCGGCCTGAGCGCCCCTCGGCGATCCGGCGCGGATGCGCCCCCCGTCTTTGCTTCTTTTTTCGCTACCGTAGTACACATTTGTTTCACTCACAGGGAAACGGCCTGGGCGAGTCGCAATTGCTTGTCAGTTGAGCGCGACAGGCACGGGCGAATCACTTGCAGGGAGAGAGTCCTTTATCGGCCGGACCCTGTTTCCACCGCACGCCTAAAACTGAGCGCAGACTATCGATTTTGCTTGACAACAAAAAAGAGTTGACGAATGATACACGCATCGGGGCCGAAGTGCACACGGCCAAGCATCAGAGCCAGCGGCAGAGTCCAGAGCTGAGTGCGAGCGGCACAGCCAATTGCGGCATAGCCCAGAGCCAGGAGCCAGCGACATAGCCTAGAGCCAAGGATCAAGCGCCGCCGGCCTCGATAACTTACCGAGACACATGCCTCCCTTCGGGGACGAAGCAATGGCTCAAGTCCAGAAATGGCTTGGGCCATTTCCTTTTTCAGGAGTCAACGTGTCGAAACCAGCACCGAGCGCAGTAGATTTGCGGGAGCGAGAGCGGCGGGCGAGGGCGTGGCGTCAGTTCCGCCGGGATAATCTTTTGAATCAATCAGAGCTGGCTAAAGTTCTTGGGATATGTCTGAGGAGTGTGCAGTCGGTGGAGTCCAGCTCGACAACACCGCTGGTGAAGACGTTGCGCGCCTTTCAGGCAGTCCAGACGAAATTCGCCGGAAAGAGGGCGGCGTGATGACAGAGCCAATCGAAGCGCTAGGTGTGGCATTGACGGGCAGCGAAATCATCGAAGACCTTTGCGGCCGGCTGGCGGACGGACTTGCGGATAACTGCTACTTGCTGGGCACCGACGCCTATCAGAGCTACAGTGCGCCGGTGACGGTTGAGATCCAGTTGGCCGACGTCGACTCTCAGACCGTGAAGAAGACACTCGTGATTGGCGACCACGATTCAGCGACACCATCGCGCCGGATCGTAGTCAATGTGCCGCTGGCAACAACGCACGAAGTACGCGAGCGCAGCGGACAAGAAGTGCCGAGCTTGGAGCGTAGAGTTGATGGCTCTGAGCCGGTGACGCCGGTGAAGCCGGCACGAAGGTATTACACACCCCGGAAACCGCGGAACGTAGTAGGTTAGTCTCTTCCGTTCACAAATTTGTTTACGAAGGGGAGACAGCAGCATCAGTCGAGACACATGGCTCTCCTTGGGGAACCAACAATGGCCCAGGACCGGCAACGGCTTGGGCCATTGCCGTTTCAAAAGGGCAGAGACGCCACGAGAAGGCGGTGCCCTCGTTCCGCGTAAGCTGCGCAGCCGCGCCGCACTGTCCGACACCGCCTGTTTGGATACTTCTGGATTGCCGACGGTTTTGACGTTGGGTTGCTTGACGGACACTGCGGCGTTTACCGGGACAAATTCTGAGGCAGGTTGAATCCGGTGAACGTTCAAATTCAACGCCTACGAC
>JBAVYF010000485.1:0-2093 GCA_049698655.1 Occallatibacter sp.
CCCATTGATTTCGAGTCTCACATGAGTCCTCCACAACGTGTGCGTTCCGCAAGAACGTATGCGATACGCACGGATTTTGAGGATGCCTTCGGTCTTGTCACCGCTAATCCTGACGATGATGGAGACGCAGGAGCAACAGAAGGCGCAAGGAACGGTTTGGCCGATGGCGAAACAGAGCGCATGATGCCCGAGCCTGTCTCACAGCAATATTGGTCCGCATGGAAGAGCGGAGACAAGGTTAAGCAACAGGCGGCACTCATTGGCCAGTACGGCCCCGCGAAGCGCTACGATGTTCGCAAGGTTGATGATGCGAGTGCGCCAAAGGGATACGCCTGGAAGGCGTTCCAGATCAACGACGCCGGCGCAGAGCCCGCACAGTGGACGCCAGAGGGCGACAATGGAGCGAACCTTGGTACCGAGTTGGAGTCATCGGCGGCCCTGGCCACGGGAAAGAAGCAAGGCAACCACGCTGACAGCGACATCATAGCTGATATCGGTTTCCTCATTACTAGCGCACCGGAGGAAGAAAAGAAGCGTGTGCGGGAACTGATAGCGAAATCCCGGGGAATGGTGAACGAAGGGAAGATCAGCACCGCCGATTATCTGACGGACTTGGCGAACATCGCGGCTGATCTCAAGCAGCGAAAAGAGACAACATGAGACATGAGACGGAAGTCCGCGCGGCACGTAGTGGCTAACGCCAGCTCTGCCCCATGGAGCTTGCCGACGGCAGCGGAAGGCAAAATAGAAGGCTGCCCTTCCGTCTCTTTTTTTGGAGGTAGAACATGAGTGACTTTTTGCGGGAAGTCGTTGAGAAAGGTCTAAACGCTCCGAGCGCTGGAAAAGAAAAGGAAGGGTGACATGGTTGAGCGCATCGGCGACGCTACGCTGTTCCTCGGCGATTGCCTTGACATTTTGCCGACGCTCGGCCCGGTGGACGCCGTGGTCACGGACCCGCCGTATGGCGTGTCAATCCTTCGGCCTGACGGAACTATGGGCGGTACAAGCCGGAGCGTGAAGAGATGGGCAGGGCAGATCAATCCCGTCTATGCCGATTTCTCAGGTGACGACAAACCGATAGATCCCGCGCCACTTCTCGCAATAGGGACTGAGCACATCCTCTGGGGAGGAAACTACATCGCCAATAAGCTCCCCGCCTCCGGTGCGTGGCTGACATGGTACAAACGCATGAACGGGCAGTCGAATGACTTCGGGGATTGCGAGCACGCATGGACCGACCTCGATATGCCGTCAAAAGTTTTCCAACATCTATGGATGGGAATGCTCCGTGCGAGTGAGCAGGGCGAGCATCACCATCCGACACAGAAGCCGGTCGCACTGATGCTGTGGTGCCTCGGTTTCATCGAGGGAAAGAGAGTAGCAGATCCGTACATGGGGAGCGGTCCCGTCGGGTGCGCCTGCGTCCGTCTCGGCCTGCAATACACGGGTATCGAAAAAGAGCCGAAGTACTTCGACATCGCGTGCAAGCGCATCGAGCGGGAGTACGCGCAGTTGAAGCTGTTTCCGGCGGTGGAGAAGCGAGAGAGCGTTCAATTAAATCTGGAGGACGCGTGACCCGTCCCGCCCCCGCCGCGAACACCGAGGGACTGCGGGAATTGCTGGCTTCATGGATCAAAGACAGTGGTCGTTATGACATAACCGAAACTCCTGAAAGTGTGGTAGAGAGCTTTATGAAGTTTGCAGAGGCTCGGAAGGAGAACACCCCATGATGAGAGAGAAACTTGAAGCGCTGGCAGTCCGATTTGAGACTACCCGACCGGGACTGACTGACAAGGAGATAGCGACAGAGCTCCGAGCCATTCTCGCCGCCGAACCCGAGGACCTGGAGAGTGATGCCCAGACATTGCGCGGATACATAAAAACGCATGGCGAAACCCCTGCCATGACATGGAGCACCCGTGAACACTGGAAGAAGCGCGCCGAACGCGCCGAGGCAGATGTAGAGAAGTTGAAGATGGACGCCGAGCACTTGCAGTATGAACGTGATGAGGCTCGGGAGGGGGCGAAGGCCGAGGCGGGGGAGCCGAATACGTGGGACCGCGGCACGCGGCCGTGGACGCTTGCTCAGTGGT
>JBAVYF010000486.1:0-1804 GCA_049698655.1 Occallatibacter sp.
TCGATCTGGGCATCAAGCCCGTCGGCGAGCCGCGGGTGACTGAGCTGACCATCGAGGACGGTCAGCCGCTGCATGTGAAGGCGGTCTTCGAGTTTGTCCCGGAGTTCTCCATCGAGGGCTATCAAAAGGTCACTGTGGAGAAGCCGCCGGTGGAAGTCACCGAAGAGGAATACCGGCGCGAACTGGAGCACCTGCGAGAGTCGCACTCGACCATCGAGCCGGTCGAGGAAGACCGCGCCCTGGTCAACGGCGACTGGGCGCAGATTACTTACAAGGGACAGATCGAAGGCGACACCGAGGCTGCCCCGGTAGCCGGTGAAGACACTTTGGTCGAAGTGGGCGGCAAGGACACCGTGGAGGCATTCACCGTCGCCCTGAGAGGCGCCAAACCCGGCCAGGAGTTGAAGGCCGAGGTCATCTACCCCGCCGATTATGCCGAACCCAAGCTGGCCGGCAAGACCGTGGCCTACAACGTCGAGGTCAAGGCCATCAAGAAGCGGACCATGCCGGAGCTGACCGACGATTTTGCCAGGGAGCTGGGCCACTACGAGAACCTGGCCGAGCTGGAAAGCCGCGTCCGCGAGCTCCTGACCAGCCGCAAGCGGCGCAGTGTGGAAGGCGAGACCAAGGACCGGCTCTTCGCCGCGCTCACGGAGCGCTACGCGTTTGCGGTTCCCGAGTCGCTGGTGCAACAGCAGATTGACACGCGCCTGGAGCGCGGCCTGCGCGCCCTGGCGGCCCAGGGCATGGACACCGGGCAGATGCGCAAGCTGGACTTTGGCCGCCTGCGCGCCGCCCAGCGCGACGGCGCCGTAGCCGAGGTGAAAACCAACATCCTGCTCGACCGCATTGCAGGTGAGGAAAACATCAGCATCAGCGACGAGGAACTGGACCGTGAACTGCAACTGGCGGCTCTGCAGTCCCGCGAGCCGGTGGATGCGTTGCGGACGCGTTTGAAGTCGGACGGCGGACTGGACAGAATCCGCGAGCAATTGCGGCGCGAGAAGACCGCGAGTCTGTTGTACGAACGGCTGCCAGCATAAGGCGGCAAACGAGAACCGGGGAACATCCCCTGAACGGAAGAGCGGGAAGAAGAACAAATGGCATTGGTTCCCATGGTGGTTGAGCAGACGAGCCGGGGCGAGCGCGCCTACGACATATACTCCCGTCTGCTGCGCGACAACATTATCTTTCTGGGCACGCCCATCGACGACCAGATCGCCAATCTCGTCGTGGCGCAGTTGCTCTTTCTCTCCGGCGAAGACCCGGACAAGGACGTGCATCTGTACATCAACTCCCCCGGCGGCTCCATCACCGCGGGCCTGGCCATTTACGACACCATGCAGTTCATCAAGAACAAGGTGGAAACCATCTGCATCGGCCAAGCGGCCAGCATGGGCGCGTTTCTGCTGCTGGCCGGCGCCAAGGGCAAGCGCTTTGCCCTGCCTAACTCGAGAATTCTCATCCATCAGCCGTCGATGGGCGGCCTCAGCGGCCAGGCCACCGACATCGACATTCACGCGCGCGAGATTCTTCGCATCCGCGAGATCACCAACAACCTCATCGCCAAGCACACCGGACAGCCTCTGGACCGCATCGAGCGCGACGTCGAGCGGGACTTCATCATGAACTCGCAACAGGCCAAGGAATACGGCATCGTCGATGAAATCATCGACCGGCCGAGAACATAACTTGCTGACTTGCTAACTCGTTAACGTCCTCCAAAGGGAGCAGGAACATGAAAATGCGCACGGGACCCGAAGAAGCACTGCGCTGCTCGTTCTGTCACAAGTTGCAGGACGCC
>JBAVYF010000487.1:0-3437 GCA_049698655.1 Occallatibacter sp.
GCGTCGCACATCACCAACTGGCTCAGGCGTTGCAGGTCGACGGGGTCGTTTTGCAGATCCTCCAGGATTTCCAGATGCACCAGCCGGTTGCCGGGAATCCTATGGCTTTCCAGCGGCTCCGGACGGCAAAAATAGTACCCCTGAAACAGGTCGAAGCCTTCTTTGCATGCCTGCCCATATTGCGCCTGCGTCTCCACATTCTGCGCCACCAGGTTGGCCGTGGAGCCGTCCAGCCAGCGGAGCAGGCTCCGGCGCTCGGCGGAGCCGACTTTCAGAATATCCACCTTGATATAGTCGGCCAGATCGGCCAGTGGCCTGGACTGCGGATTCCCGGTGAAATCGGCCAGCGCCAGCCGGAAGCCCGACGCCTTCAGTTTGCGGCAGGCTGCTAACAGGCTCGGCGTGGGCTCAGCGCTGGAGGGCAGTTCCAGAACCGTCATGTGGGGCGGCAAAACCTCCACCCACTCCCCGGTCAGCGAATCCGCGGTGCAGTTCACAAAGGCCGGCAAGCCGCGCGACAGTTCTTCCAGCCCGAAGATCACCGTATTGTCGAGCATGGTGCGGGTCGCCAGATCGCTTTTTGCGCGAGTGATCGGCTCCCGCCCGTTCCAGAACAGCAACTCATAGCCCTGCGCCTTGCCGTGCAGGTCCAGTATCGGCTGGCGCGCCACATAGCGAAGTTCGCCTGCCTGCTTCTGGATTGAATCGGCAGCATTTGCCGCCCTGGCTTGTGTCGCCATGCAGACCATCTCCCCTCCTGTTTATCGTTGCCGGGGCTTGAAACGTGAGAACATTTCCGCGCATGGGACAAACTTCCGGGCAAATTCTGGCGCAATCTGGCAAAAATTGGCGCAAACGGGCCACCAAAGGGACCCTGGAGGCCCTCCGGCAAGCCACCCCAGCGACGAGGATCCCGGCAACCAACGGAACACGGCGCGCCGCGGCTGCGTATTAGAATCAGAACGATTCCTTCGAGGAGACAGTCATGTATTGCAGCGGATGTGGTTTGGCTTTAGCGCACGGGCAGGGAGCCTGCCCACAGTGTGGCCGTCCGGCAGCCCCGCCGGTTCCCCCAATCCCCGGCATGGAGTTCCAACTGCAGAACTACGCCGGCAAGGTGAGGGCGCTGGGCGTCGTCTGGTTCATCTACGCGGGCTTATACCTGCTTCGCGGAGTAGCTGGGCTGACCTTCGCCAAAGGGTTTCTCTTCGGCAACTTCGGTCCTTGGTCCCACGGGCCATGGGCCCATGGTCCTTTCCCCCCGGAGTTCTTTGCTGGAGTGCTGGGTTTAGTCTGGATGACACTCGTGATCAAGACCTGCCTTGCGCTGGTAGCTGCCTGGGGCCTGGTGGAACGCGCCCCATGGGGCCGGATATTGGCCATCGTGGCGGGCTTCGTATTTCTTGTGAACATCCCCTTCGGAACCGCACTGGGCATCTGGACCCTGATTGTGCTGCTCGGATACCGCAACTCGACCCTCTACGAGCAGCTGCCGTAAGTTAAAGCGGCTGCCACTCGTAGGGAAACAGTTTTCCCGCTGCCTCGGGGTCCAACTGGACGCCGCCTAGCTCCGCCGCGTGCGCCAGCACTGGGTCGCGTCCCGCTGCCAGGTCGGCCGCGGTCGGCAGCAACAATTCATCCGGCGTGACTCCCGTCTTCTCCAGGTTCTGCCCATCGCTCATGATCAGGTTCGCCTCGGTAACGCTGAAGCCATAGTAGATCTTCGCATCCGATCCCTGGGTTTCGCGGTAAAACTGTGCTTCCATGACTTTCGCGGCGGTCTTGTCTCCGATCACCGTGCCTCGGTGCTCCAGTTGAACCACTCGCGCTAGAAGCTCAGAACCGGAGGCACATCCCGCATCGACCAGAACGATCAACTTGCCTTCAAAGGGCCTTCCGCCGTGCTTGGCGATCACCGGCTTATTCTCTTTCCTCCCGGCGCGGTCGCTGATCTTGACGTCGTGATCGAACAGCCCTGCCACTATCGATTTCAGTGTAGCGACCTCCCCGCCTGGATTGCCGCGCAGATCGAGGATGAGCGTCTTGTGCTTGCGGGCGATCCCAAACGCTCTTTCGACCTGATCGCTGTTCAGGTTGAACTCCTTCAATTTCCAGATGGCGATATCTCCGCGTTCAGCGATGCGGGATTGCGCGGCAAGAACCTCCTCTTCTCCTATATGCTTAAACTCCCACAAGTCGATGGCATTGTTCAAGTCCAGAATCAATTTGCGGCTGACCACCTTGGTATTCACGAACACATGGCTCGCCTCGCCCGCTGGCGAAAGCAAATCGAAGCCCACTCCCGTCTGAAGGGCAAGGATGTTGAAGTAATAATGGACATCGTGAAAATCGTCGCGATTCACCGTGAAGCCGCTCATCTTCACCACCTGGTCGCCAATGTGCAGCTTGGAGGCAGCGTCGCTGCCGGGGCGAAGCTGGGTGATGTAGCAGGTATCTCCCACCAGCGCATAACGGAATCCGTAATCGAGATGGATAGGACTCCAGGGCGGCATGAAAAAAGTGTGCGAATCCTTCAGCCCCTCAAGAAATGCCGCGACAACTCTGTATCCTTCGCCCAGGTTGCGCGCCTTCCCAATGCTGTCAGCGTATTGCTTGTAGCGGGCATCCCAATCCAGGCCATGCAGCGACGGATCGTAGTAATGCTTCCTGACCTCGTCGCGAGCCTCGCGCAGCATCACGGCGATCATCTCCTGATCGCTCTTGCTCATTGCCGGCGCCGGTTGCGCCCGCAAAACCAAACCGCCAAAAAGAATACACGCCAGCACGCCGGCGATGACCGCACTTGCATACTTGCTCTTCATACGGAACTTTCCACCTCATGCAGCGACTTGAATGATAATTCCGACCATCCTACCATCCAGGTCGCCGAGCAATCAACTTAGGGGGAAAGGCAGCCTCCGGCAGTACAATCTGAACCATGAGCTTCCCTCAATCGCGGATGCGCCGCCTCCGGCGCACGGAATCCCTGCGGGCGCTGGTGCGCGAGACCGCCGTCACGCCCGGCGACCTGATCTACCCCCTCTTCATTTGTCCGGGCGAAGGCGTTCGCCGCGCCGTCGGCTCTATGCCGGGGGTCTTCAACCTCTCTGTCGATGAGGCAGTACGCGAGGCCGAAGAGGCCGCGCGGTTGGGTGTGGGCGGCCTGCTGCTCTTCGGCCTGCCCGAGTCCAAGGACGAGCAGGGCTCCGGCGCGTGGGACGACAACGGCATCGTGCAGCAGGGCTTGCGCGCGCTCAAAGCATCGCCGGCCGCCAAAAAACTCGTCCTCATCGCCGACGTCTGCCTCTGCGAGTACACCAGTCACGGCCATTGCGGCATGGTGATCGAAACCCCGGATGGCTGGACCGTGGACAACGATCCGTCTCTTGACCTGCTCGCTCGCACCGCCGTCAGCCAGGCCAAAGCCGGAGCCGACG
>JBAVYF010000488.1:0-2176 GCA_049698655.1 Occallatibacter sp.
GCCTGGCCTGGGGTATGGAAGAGGCGGCTGGTTGAACTGGCGCCGCGGCACGGATTACTACGACGAAGGCGATCTCCTCTGGCTTGAAGTGGCCACCATCATTCATCGCGAGAGCCACGGCCAGAAATCCATCGATGATTTCTGCCAGGCTTTCCACGGCGGTCCTAATCAAGGCGCGGAGGTGAAGACCTACACCTTCGACGAATTGGTGAGCGCGTTGAATGCGGTTGCGCCCTTCGACTGGGCCGGATTCTTCCATACCAGGCTGGATTCCACCTCGGCGGACGCGCCCACAGGCGGCATCGAAAACGGCGGCTGGAAGGTTGTGTTGAATAGCGAGCCCGTGAAGTTGCAGGGACGCCGCGGCGACCCTGGCGATATCTATTCCATCGGCCTTCAGGTGGGTAGCGACGGCACGGTCACCGACGCCATCGTCGGCAGTCCCGCATTCGAGGCCGGCATCTCTTCGGGAATGAAAGTTATCGGCGTCAATGGCCGCGTCTACAGCCACGATTTGCTCGAGGACGCAATCAAAGCCGCCAAAGACACCTCGCAGTCGGTCACGCTCCTGGTAGTCGTGGACGATTATCTCCGAACCTGCGTCATCAACTACCATGGCGGCGATAAGTTTCCGCACCTGGTGCGCGTAGCGGACAAGCCGGATTATCTCGACGAGTTGATCAAGCCGCGCTCCGCAAGCCAGTAGAGCTCGTTCACTCTTCGCGCAGCAGGATCAAAGGATCGACCGACAGCGCGCGTTGCGCTGGAATCCACGTAGCCACGAGGCCCAGCAGCAACATCGCCAGAACCACGCCGCTCAGCACCAGCGGGTCGCGGGGCGTTGCCTGATACACGATATAAGCCAGCACCTTGCTGGCCAGAATTCCGAGGACCAATCCTGCCGCCGAACCGAAAGCCAGCAACTTCAACGGCCGCCCCAACGCGGCTTGCAACACCTCTTTGCGCTTAGCGCCAAGGGCTACACGAATGCCCAACTCCCGCAGCCGCTTGCTCACCGAGTACGCCGCCATTCCAAAGATGCCGGTGATTGAAAGCATCGCGCCTATCAGGCCCAGCACGCCCAGCGCCATGGTCGCCACCCGCGGAGCAAACAGAGCTCCGTCCATCTCTTCGTCCCACGTTTGAATAAAAGCGGGCACTCCTGCATCCAGCTCCCGCAGCTTGCCGCGAATGGCCGCTGTCAATTGCTGTGACTCATGATTCGAACGCACCACCAGCCAGGTCTCCGTCGAGGGGGATTGCAGGATGGGCAAAAATATCGCCGTGTGTGGTGTTTCAGCAAGGTTCGGAGTATATTTCCCGTCCTCAACGACACCCACGACTTGCACGCGCGTTCCATCCGTAACTTTGTAATGTTTGCCGAGCGCGTTCGCTACGGAGCCAAATATCTCGTTGGCAAACTCCTGATTCACCACCGCGACGCGCGGTGCGTTTTGGTCGTCCTGCCAACTGAGATTTCTGCCCGCCAACAGGGCAGTGTCCGCCGCATGGAAGTATTCGGGAGAGATACTGAACTTGACGGCTCTGACCGCGACATTTACCGGGCGCATATCCGTCGTTTGGTCGGTATAGATATCCGAAATAAACCAGCCCATATGCAAAGGAGGACTATTTATCAGGCCCACTGAGGTTACGCCGGGAATCGCAGCTATCGCATCGATCATGCGCCGCTGCATCGCGGGCATATGGTCGCCGCTATATCCGGCCATGGTGAGATCGGTATCGACCAACAGGATGTTGTGCGGATCAAAACCGAAGTTTCCGCGCAGCGAGCGCACCAACCCCCGCACAGCGACCATCGAAGAAGTGACCAGCACCGCGCAGATCGCAATTTGCACCACGAGCAACACGTCTCGCACGCTGATCCGCCGTCCAAGCCTGCCGCTCGATCCCGCTTTGACGATCTCAAAGGGATTGGTCCGAAGCACTTGGCGCACAGGAACGATCCCAAAGAGGAAGCCACTGACCAAGGTTAAAATCAAAGCAACACAATAGACCTTCGCGTCTGGAGTTACAGGAATGTTGATGGGAAATTGGGGAAATGGCTGCCACAGGCTCAGGCGGCGCAACAGAACAATGCTGCCCAGCAGCCCGACAGCGCCGCCGCAGAGCGAGATGAGCACGGCCTCGGTAAATAGCTGGCGCAGAATGCGCT
>JBAVYF010000489.1:0-1535 GCA_049698655.1 Occallatibacter sp.
CATCAGGACCTTGACGTTGGGGCGATTCTGCAGCATGACTTTGGAGACGTTTTGATAGCCGATGTCGCCCATTCCGCCGTCGCCGCCGACGGCCCAGACCTTGGGCAGTTCGACAACTTCCTGGTCGGTCATCAGCGCGTCAGTGAAGTGGGTGAGGTGGTAGTACTCCTCGGCGTTGATTACATTTTCGTCGCGCGTGAGCAGCATGTCGGTTAGCCGCTCGGGGATGACGGAGCGGCGGGCGTGATCGACGATGAAACTCTCGCCCATCAGCCAGCCCACGGTGACGCCATCCTGGAAGAGCGAGTTCATCCACGGGTAGGGGTGGGGATTGTTGGGCGCGGTTGAGCCGTAGACAGTGTTGCAGCCGGTGTGTGCGGCCATGGCCATTACGGACATGCCGTTGGCGAGGCGGCCATCGACGGCTTGCAGGTTTTTGTGGTTGAAGGCTTCGGTGAGCAGGACCGCGGCGATGGCTTCGACCAACTGGGCGTCGGTGAGGAGACCGTTGGCAGCTTCGTAGGCGGCGATGCGGGCGCGAGTGTCGGATTCATCTTCGCCGCCGAGGCCGAGGACAAGATGCGCGATGGCCTGGCGGAGCAGGGCATACTCAGCAGGACTGTGTGCCTGAAGTCTCGCAAGGCGGGCCACGCCGACTTTTTCCAGTTCGCTGGCCTTGGCCAGGAAGCGATCGCTCTTGGCGTGGAAGACGGGGCGCATGTAAGCCTCGGTGACGGCGGCGATGGAGCGCAGGACGGATTTTTCTCCGCAGCCCGCGCATGCGCCGTCGCCGGCAACCAGGGCGTCGTAGGTGGAGCGCACCATGAGCATATTGCGCAGCGTGGCGGTCTTGGAGTCTGCCGGATTGGAGGCGTTGTAGAGGCCGAGAAACTTTTGCGATGTGTCGGGCAGCAGGTCAAGGAAGTTGGTGCCGGTGGTGTGTTCGGCGTTGACTTCTTCGGTTTCCGCGACCATTTTGAGGGCATTGTGGTCGCCGCAGGCGGTGACGCAAGCCGCGCAACCCTTGCAGAGATCGGAGACGAAGATGGAGAAGATGCCGCCTGTGCCGGGAGCTTTGCGCTCCGGCGACGAGAAGATGGCGGTCACCTTCTGGTAGGCCATGGGGACTTTGTCGAGAATGGCAAAGAACTGCTGCTTTGCCTGTGCGGAGAAGCCGTCTACGGAATCCGTGACTTCGCGAAGGATCGTTTGCAGCACGGTTCTTGTCTTCGTCTCGGCCGTCATGCGCTGGCGGGCGAGCTTCTCGATTTGCGGCAGCGCGGAGAGGAGCTTGGCACGTTCGGCGGGGTCGGCCACGTAGTAGGAGACGGCGGTGCGCAGCAGCGTGCTGAGATCCTGCGCGGTGTTAGGCAGAGCCGTGTCCGGGCAGACGGAGATGCACTCCATACATTGGGTGCAGTTCTCGGGGATGAAGTGCGGGGTTTCGCGGCGGGCCACGTACTTGGAGGCCGTGTCGCCGGTGGCGGCGGCGACCATGCCCATGGCCGAGAGCGGCGTGGCCGGCTGGTTGTAGC
>JBAVYF010000490.1:0-2641 GCA_049698655.1 Occallatibacter sp.
GGACAACACCAGCCGCGCGCGGATTGCGCGCGCCGTGCCGCAAACCACCTAACCCCAGAACTGCGACGGCTCGAGCGGCCGGCCGAACCTGACCGGCCGCAAGAGCAAAATGGCTGAACCGAAGGAACCACATCATGGCCAAGAGCAACGACGAACTGCAACGCGAGATCCTGGAAGTGGAACTGGAGACGCGCAAGCTGAATCTGGAGCGCGCCAAGGAAGATAACACCAGCTACCTGGAACGGAAGAAGATGCTGGTGCGGCAGCGCGAGCAGATGCAACTGACTTCGCAGGCCAATGCCGAAAAGGCCGCGGCGTTGCAGGCTTTCTGCAATCATCGCCAGGGCGCGAGCCCGGACAACATCTACGAAGGAACGGGACCGAGCTGCCTGACCCGCAGCCGCATCTTTTTCTCGGGCAACTATCTGATCCAGTGCGTATGGTGCGGGCTAAAGCTGCAACGGCCGCATCCGGCGATGAAGAACCGCAAGCCGCGGCCGGGCGAGACGGCGGAGCAGCGCGATCAGCGAGTGAAAAAGTACGAGGCCGACCTGGCTTACTACAACAAGCTGCTGGCGGAGAGCCGCGGCAACAAATTGCCGCCCATGGAAGGGCCGACGTGGGAGTTTACCGACGCCGACGGCATCCCCGTGATGCCGGAGCCGCGGTAGGCTTAAACATTGGGAATTACCAAAGAGCGGCGTAAAGCCCCTGCCTTTAGGCATGGGGATATAAGCCGTGCTCTTGATGTTGTTTTTGCCTTAAAAACGTGCTTGACATCTATGCAGTAGTTTGCTATACACTTTCAGATAGAGATTGGACTTGCCCATCCTGCGGAACACACCACCGCAGGGACGGCAACGCCTCTCTAAACTTGAAAGCAGAGGGCATTAGGATTCTCGACGCCTTGGGATACATGGAGTCGTTAAACGACTGCGGACAGTGTGTCAGTCTGGCGAAAGCCAGCAACGCTGGTTGAAACAGTTAAGGGCGGCTTTGCCGCCTAGAATCCCCCGCCTTTAGGCGTGGGGAGTATCAATTTTCTGGAGCGGCCGGTGGGCAACTCAAGCATTACTCTGGAAAACGTGTTCGACGAACAGGCGGCGATGGGGATCTACGACCCGCGCAACGCGCCTTCAGGCTACGGCCTGCAATTGGCGCTGCGCCTGGGCAACGATACCCTGAGCGACCTGATCGCCGGACCTCCGGGGCCAAATGGAGAGTATCTGCGCTTCAATTGGAAGTGGAACCGGGCCATCGCCACGCCCTTTTTGACCAACAGTTTTCAACAGGATTATCCACAACTTGCACAACCCAGCGGAATCGTTGGATGGGGCGACGATTGCGACAAGATCGACATCAATAACACGATGGTTCCCAAGCCGGTGAACGTGCCATCGAGCCCCAAATGGAAACGCAACCTGAGCCGCATTTCGGCGCAGTTCAACGGCATCGTGGGCGGACCTACAGCCTTGTGCTGGATGTATAACAACGATCTGAGCTGGGGAACGTGGCCGGGCGCGGGCGTGACCTATGCGCCGCTGATTACGAGCGGCGCCGTGCCGCAGAACCCGATCATGAACTTTATCGACAGCAACGGAAACTACCTGATCCTAACCGGCTACGGCACGACGGGCACGACGGCGCCAAGCGCGCCCGCCAATAGCGCGGAAGGCGTCACGGTGATCGACGGCAATTGCCAGTGGACGGTCGTGAGCGGGACCAGCCAGGGATTCAGGATTTGGCCGCTGCCGGGAGGGTCGGGGCCGGTCTACCAGATCATTCCCAACTTCCAGTTCGAGCCGCCGGTGCTGACCTCGATCGGGCAGGCGCTGAATCCGATTCCGAACAGCTTTATCCGGCACTTTCGCAGGGCGCTTGAATTCCAGTCGAAGATGGCCGATCCGGATCCCAACGTGCGTTCGGCGGCGCTGAAGGAGTATCCGCTGTGGCTGGTGGGCTTGAAGAGCGCGGCGCAACAGGGCGACAAGGAAATGAACGCCTACGGCCTGATGCCGGCAACCAGCCCGGTAGACAACATCTGGCCGGGAAACTACCGCTATACGGCCGATCAGCCGTTCTAAGGCGCGGAAGAAAAACGGAAGGGCTGTATGGCGAGCACACGGACGGTTCAGGACACGATCAACTGGGCGGCGACGATTCTGAAACAGAATCCGCTGCAGGTTGCCAATATGGAGCCGGGCCTTACGTCGGCGCAGATCGTGTTGCAGCGGATGCTGGGACCGCCCATGCGCTGGCGCTTCAACAGGGGAAACTTCAGCTTCGCAATTTCGCCGGCCGGCGGCACAGACTACATTGTGGTCGTAAACGATCTGGGCTGGATCGAGACGCAATGGCTGGTGGATGCGGCGGGAATCATTCACCAACTGGAAGGCGCGGTGGAGCTGGCCATGACTACGACGCCGATGCGGCCCAAGGTGATAGCTCCGGTCTACGACGACAATGCCGGCAACATTACGTTTCGGCTGAACGCGGTGCCTACGGCGGCGGACACCATCGCCGTGGATTACCAGAGGAAGGCGCCAGCGATTACCAGCTACGGATGCTCATGGACGCCCTTCCCGGACGAGTACGGGTATATCTACAACAAGCTTTTTCTGGCCGCGGCGGCGTGGCTGAC
>JBAVYF010000491.1:0-5020 GCA_049698655.1 Occallatibacter sp.
CCCTATCGCGGCTCGTGGGTGGAATTCGAGTATGACCAGAAGAACACGCTTTATGTGCGCATCGACCGCAAGCGTAAATTTCTGGGCACGATCTTCCTTCGCGCGCTGGGGCTGCGCTCGGATGAAGAGATTCTGAAGACGTTTTACACGGTGGACCGTCTGCACATCGCCGACGGAAAGCTGATGTGGGCGGTTCAAGAAGAAGGTCACGGCGCAACGCATCTGGTAGGCGCCAAGCCGGCGCACGCGGTGGTGCATAACGGCGTGGAGATCGCGTTCGCCGGGCGCAAGATTACGCCTCATTCGCTGAAGGCTCTGCGCGCGGCGGCCATCGACAAGGTTGAAGTGGAGGCGGCGGAGCTGGATGGTGCGCAGACCGCGGCCGACGTGGTGGACCTGAATACCGGCGAAGTGGTGGTGGAGGCCAACGTCGAGCTGACGGCTGACCGGCTGCATAAGATTTTGTCCAGCGGCGCGACTGTCTTCGAGGTCTTCTTTCCGGAGCGCGACGATGCGGGCAACATCATCAGCAACACGCTGAAGCGCGACTCGATCAGGAAACCCGAGGAGGCGCTGATCGAAATTTACCGCAAGCTGCGGCCCGGCGATCCTCCGACGCTGGACACGGCGACGGCACTGTTTGAAGGCATGTTCTTTGACGCGCGCAAGTACGATTTTTCGCGCGTGGGCCGGCTGAAGTTCAACATCAAGCTCTATGAGAACCAGGACGCGACGCAGCTGAATAACCGCACGCTGACGCCGGAGGACTTCTACGCGACCATCCGCTATCTGCTCAAGCTGCGCAAGAACATCGGCATGGTGGACGACATCGATCACCTGGGCAACCGTCGCGTGAGAGCGGTGGGCGAGCTGATGGAGAACCAGTTCCGCATTGGCCTGGTGCGCATGGAGCGGGCAATCAAGGAAAAGATGAGCGTGTATCAGGAGCTTACGACGGCCATGCCGCACGACCTGATCAATGCCAAGCCGGTGATGGCCGCGATTCGCGAGTTCTTCGGCTCGTCGCAGTTGTCGCAGTTCATGGACCAGACCAATCCGCTCTCGGAGATCACGCACAAGCGGCGTCTTTCGGCGCTTGGACCGGGCGGTCTGTCTCGCGAACGCGCGGGCTTTGAGGTGCGCGACGTGCATCCGACGCACTACGGGCGAATCTGTCCGATTGAAACGCCGGAAGGCCCGAACATCGGCCTGATCAGCTCGCTGAGCTGCTTTGCGCGCATCAACGAGTACGGCTTCATCGAGTCGCCTTACCGCAAGGTGAAGGACTCGCGGATTCTGGATTTCGTGGAGATTGCCAACGCCGGCGAGAGCGGCCTGCGTGTCGGCGACCACATCGAGAAGGAAGAGGCGGCGCGGTTGAATGCGGGCCTGAAGAAGGCGGGTAAGCGGCTGATTGACCACATCCCGTTCAGCTTCTACCTCTCCGCATGGGAAGAGGACAAGCACACCATCGCGCAGGCCAACATCGAGTTCAACGAGAAGGGCGAGATCACCGAGGACCTGGTGAATGCGCGGCGGCAGGGCAACTTTGTGCTGGTGAACCGGACCGAGGTGGACTACATCGACGTGAGCCCCAAGCAGCTTGTGTCGGTGGCCGCGTCGCTGGTGCCGTTCTTGGAGCACGACGACGCCAATCGCGCGCTGATGGGCGCCAACATGCAACGGCAGTCTGTGCCGCTGCTGGTGGCCGAGGCTCCGCTGGTGGGCACGGGTATGGAAGGCGTCACCGCGCGCGATTCGGGCGCCGTGATTCTGGCCAAGCGCAACGGCATTGTGGACTCGGTGGATTCGCAGCGCATTATCGTACGCGTGGAGGGCGAACATCACCCGACACAGCTTTCGCGCGAGGTGGGCTCGGACATCTACACGCTGATCAAGTTCAAGCGGTCGAACCAGAACACCTGCATCAATCAGAAGCCTGTTGTGCGCGAGGGCGACCGGGTGATCAAGGGTCAGGTGATCGCCGACGGGCCTTGCACCGAGCAGGGCGAACTGGCGCTGGGACGCAACGTGCTGGTTGCTTTCATGCCGTGGCGCGGCTACAACTTCGAGGATGCGATCCTGATCAGCGAGAAGCTGGTGCGGGAGGATTACTACACCTCGGTGCACATCGAAGAATTTGAAATCGAGGCGCGCGACACCAAGCTGGGCCCCGAGGAGATTACGCGCGACATTCCCAACGTGAGCGAGCACGCGCTGCGCGACCTGGACGAGAGCGGCGTGATCCGCATCGGCGCCCAGATCAAGCACGGCGACATTCTGGTGGGCAAGGTCACTCCCAAGGGCGAGACGCAACTCACTCCAGAGGAAAAACTGCTGCGCGCCATCTTCGGCGAGAAGGCCGGCGATGTGCGCGATGCGTCGCTGACCTGTCCTCCGGGCATCGAGGGCACGATCGTCGATGTGCGCATCTTCAGCCGCAAGGGCCAGGACAAGGACGAGCGGGCACGGCAGATCGAGGCGGAGTACATCTCCAAGCTGGAAAAGAACCTGGGCGACGAGATCCGCATTTTGACCGATGAACGCCTGAAGCGCCTGGACGGCATCCTGGGCGGCAAGGAGGTGCTGGCCGACCTGCACGACGAGCGGACCAACAAGCGCCTGCTGACCAAAGCGGCGATTCTGGATCGCGAAACGATTGAGCGCATCTCGACTAAAAACCTCAAGCGCATCCGCTACGCCGACAAGGATCCCCGCGTCAACGAGCAGATCGACGAGATCGAGGAGATGACCTCGCGACAGATCGAAGTGCTGCGCAAGATCACCAATGAAAAAGTTGCGAAGCTGCAGAAGGGCGATGAACTGCCTCCGGGCGTGATCAAGCTGGTGAAGGTCTACGTGGCCATGAAGCGCAAGCTCTCAGTGGGCGACAAGATGGCCGGCCGGCACGGCAACAAGGGCGTGATCGCGCGCATTCTTCCCGAGGAAGACATGCCGTATCTGCCCGATGGAACGCCGGTGGAGATTGTGCTGAACCCGCTGGGCGTGCCTTCGCGCATGAACGTGGGCCAGATTCTGGAGACGCACCTGGGCTGGGCCGCGCATGTTCTGGGCAAGAAGATTGCCGATCTGATTCGCGCCAACACAGATGTTGCCTATACGCGTGAACTGATGAAGAAGGAGTTTGCCGGAACCGCGGCGCTGCGCCAATTGCTGGAGCTGGACGACGAGATGCTGCTCCGCGTGGGAGCGGGCATGGAGCACGGCATCTGGTTCGGGACGGCGGTCTTTGACGGCGCTCGCGAGGGCGAGATCAAGGCGCTGCTGGCCTCGGCCGGTTTGCCTTCCTCGGGCAAGACGGCGCTGTACGACGGCATGACCGGCGAGCAGTTCGAGCAGCCGGTGACGGTGGGCTACATCTACATGCTCAAGCTCTCGCACCTGGTGGACGACAAGATTCACGCGCGTTCCATCGGGCCGTACTCGCTGATTACGCAACAGCCGCTGGGCGGCAAGGCGCAGTTCGGCGGGCAGAGGTTCGGCGAGATGGAAGTGTGGGCGCTGGAGGCTTATGGCGCGGCATACATCCTGCAAGAACTGCTGACGGCGAAGTCGGATGACGTTTATGGCCGGACCAAGATTTATGAGGCCATCGTGAAGGGCGAGGCGGCCATCGAGCCGGGCGTGCCGGAGTCGTTCAACGTGTTGATTCGCGAGTTGCAGTCGCTGTGCCTGGACGTGGAGTTGATCAAGCGCGCGGATCTGATCAAGAAGCTGCCGTCGCCGGAGATAGCGGCGGTCGCGGATTGAAACGAGTTATCAGTGATCAGTTGTCAGTAGTCAGTCTTTGGCGATCTGCGAAAAGCAGCATGGGTAACAGCAAAATCATTGAGCAGAGCAGTCAAACTGAAAACTGACCACTGATCACTGACCACTGTATTCAGGGTTCTTCTTGAAAGCGGTAAACGCCGCTTCCCGGGAAGGAAGAACCTATAAAAGAATCCCGGGAAAAGCCGCGGCAGGCGCCGATGAGGCCCGCCAAGGAGGGTCGCCTTGTTCCGTTCGAACCCGTTTGAGCTTTCCAGCCCGATTACCGATTTTGACGCCATCCGCATCATGCTTGCATCGCCGGAGAAGATCCGCAGTTGGTCGCATGGCGAGGTCACCAAGCCGGAGACCATCAACTACCGCACCTTCAAGCCGGAACGTGACGGACTTTTCTGCGCGCGCATCTTCGGGCCGGTAACGGACTGGGAGTGCCTGTGCGGCAAGTACAAGCGCATGAAGCACCGCGGCGTGATCTGCGACAAGTGCGGCGTGGAAGTGACGGTGAGCAAGGTGCGCCGCGAGCGCATGGGGCACATCGAGCTGGCGTCTCCTTGTTCTCATGTCTGGTTCTTCAAGGGCCTGCCTTCGCGTATCGGGCACCTGCTGGACATCTCTCTTCGCGATCTGGAAGCTATTCTCTACTTCGAGTCCTATGTGGTGGTCGATCCGGGCGACGCGCCGGTGAAGGAACGCGAGATCATCAAGGACGAGACCAAGTACCGCGAGCTGGATGCGCAGTTCCGTCCCTCGGGCTTCAAGGCGATGATGGGCGCCGAGGCGATCAAGGAGCTGCTCAAGCGCGTGCAGATTGACGAGCTGGGCATCGAGCTGCGCGAGCGCATGAAGACGGAAACCTCCGCGCAGAAGAAGCTGAAGTACGCCAAGCGCCTGAAGGTAGTCGAGGCCTTCCGCAAGAGCGATAACAAGCCGCATTGGATGATTCTGGACGTGCTGCCAGTGATTCCTCCCGAGCTGCGCCCGCTTGTCCCGCTGGATGGCGGCCGCTTTGCGACATCTGATTTGAACGACCTCTATCGCCGCGTCATCAACCGCAACAACCGGTTGAAGAAGCTGATGGACCTGCATGCGCCGGAAGTGATCGTGCGCAACGAGAAGCGCATGTTGCAGGAGGCGGTGGACGCACTGTTCGACAACGGCCGCCGCGGGCGCGTGCTGCGCGGGGCCAACAACCGCCCGTTGAAGTCGCTGTCCGATACGCTGAAGGGCAAGC
>JBAVYF010000492.1:0-3559 GCA_049698655.1 Occallatibacter sp.
CAACCGCTGCTCGGCAGTGACCGTTACAACCGCTACTGGACGACCTGTACGCATCGATACCCTCTACTGTATTCGATGCTGAAAGCCCTCCTATTTATGACAATTAGTTTAGACTCAGGACACTAGATCACCCCAACGACAAAGACCTGTCGCTGGGGACCCCGAAGCCGCAATGGAACGAAACGCAGGTCCTTCGACTGCGCTGAGCTCCGCTCAGGATGACAGCGGCGAGGGTGGGGCACCCGTAGTGTGTGGCTACTTCTTCTTTACCGGTCCAACCGTCACAGACGCCGGCGGCTCGCCGCGCAGAATCTCGACCGCAGCCGGGGGCAGCGGCTTGTCGGCGTTGGCCACCAGCAGGCTCACCTGCCACATCTCGTTCTCGGTGAGCACGCCTTTGAAGGACGGCATGCCCGTCAGCCGGATGCCGTTGGCCACCTTCCAGTACGTCTCGCCCGGCGGGTCGCTGCTCACCCCAATCGACGCGTTGCTGTGGTGTTTCTCCCATAGCGGCGGTGCCTTGGGAAACATGTGCGCGCCAAAGGTTGACGGCTTGCCGTGTAAGCCGTGGCAAGAGGCGCACTGGTCGCGGTAGATCCCGGCGCCCGCCACCAGGTTGCCCTCATCCGCCTGGACGGGCGGAGTCTTTATCAGTTCGTGGTTGATGCGCGCATTGAGCAGCATCCCGGTCACCAGCCGCTCCTTGGGAAACGGCGGATTGGCAACAGCCACCGGCACATTGCCAAACTTGAGCCACCCCAGCAGGGCAACCGGCACGAGCACGATGCCCAGCAGAATTCCCAGAAAAACTCGACCCATACGCTTTGCGCCCTCCGCTGGCCTTTATCCTAGAGCATTTTGCGGCTTCTCGTGCGGATTATAGGTTTTTCTTTCGTTATGAGCGGACGTAGGAAAGGTTTGCGTATCAACGCCTGACGGCAATGACCAGGCCCAGTTGCAGGCCGATCTGCAGGCCATTCAGTAACCCATCCGGCCCGAATTCCTCCGCCGCGCGTCCAATCCACTACCGGTTCACACCCAAGGCTCCCCCCAAGGTGGTTTAATACTTAATGGGGGGAGCGCTGTGCAGGCTTGCTTCCGTACTCCCGTGGAGGAAACCCAATACCGATGTCTTCTTCTCGCCGTCTTGCCCTTCTGCTGACGCTGGCTCTCGCCGCCGTGACCGCCGCTCAGGCTCAAAGCTCAAGTTCGAGCAGCAACCCCGCGGCCCCCGACCAGGCCCAGGCCGGGCAGCCCGCCACCCAGTCCCAAGCCGAGTCTCAAGGGCAGATGAGCGTCCAGGCACGCATCAAGGCCCGCCGCGCACAGCGCCGCGCCGCGGCCATTCACGAAGCCTACGCCCACCGCTATGAGGCGTACACCGGCATGGGTTACCTGCGCTTTGTCCCCGGCGCCGGGACGCCCGCCAGCCCCGGCGTGGCCCACGGCCCGGCGCTGGAGCGCGCGCACGAATATGCCTGGAATGCCGGCGTCACCCGCTACTTCGACGAGCGGCTGGGGGTGACCGTGGATGGCCGCGGCTACTACGCCACCGCCTACGTGGGCGGCCCCAATAACCCGGATAACAACGCGATCACCAACACGGCCATCAGCCAGTATGCCGCTCTGGCTGGCCCTACGTATCGCTTCTATCTGCAGCCCAAGTATTCGGTCTCCGGCCGTGTTCTGGGCGGGATAGAGCACGGGAACTTTTCCGCCAACCTTGGCGGCTACGCGCCCGTCTCCTTCGGGCTCTGGCCGGATGGCTATGTCTTCGCGGCCAGCGCCAGCATTCCCGTGGAGTACAACCTGACCCCCAACATTGGACTGCGCGTCGCCCCCGAGTACTTCGTCACCGGCTTCGGCTCAACCACGCAGGGCAGCCTCGGCTTCACCACAGGAATTGTTTACCGCTTCGGCAAGCAGTAAACGACAGGGAACAGAGAACGGCCAAGGCCGCCATTCATGGATCAACCGCCTGGGACATTCGATGCGATGAGCCGCGAGGAACTGCTGCGCGCTCTGGAGATGTTCGCCAAAAACTGGCTGGCCCATGACGGCTGCTGGTTTCTGGCCGCGGAAGCTCGCTTCGGCATGGAGACGGCAATTGACCTGGACACGCGCTCCTGGGAGCAGTTTGCGGCCGTCGAGGCGCGCCGCATTATGTCCACCTTCAACATTCCCGCCAATGGCGGCCTGGCCGCGCTGGAAAAGGCCCTTGGCCTGCGCCTCTACAGCGTCATCAACACGCAGCGCGCGGTGTGGTCCGCGGACCGGCAGCGCCTCAGTTTCTTTATGGACGTGTGCCGCGTTCAACAGACCCGCCGCAAAAAAGGGCTGCCGGACTTTCCCTGCAAGAGCGTGGGCATCGCCGAGTTTGAGACATTCGCCCGCACCGTGGACCCGCGCATCCGCACCCGCTGCCTGCATTGCCCTCCCGAAGCGCCGGAGGGAATGTATTGTGGATGGGAGTTCTGCCTGGGAGAGTGACAAACAGCGCGAAGAAGGTCAACCGGTCTTTTCGGATCGGCAACGAGCCGGGGCCGGCTTCCGGGATTTGGACTGAGAAACCCATCGTACTCCTGTGCGAACTGAGCCGTAGCAAGGCTTGATGATGCTCCCCAGTCAAACAGCCTGGGACTTCGCCGCTTGCTATCATCAGGACAGGCTGCCGGCCGCAATCTTCTCCCGGCGCAACCACTGAGGTTCTCGCTCATCCAGATGACTCCCGCTACCCAGGCCGCAGTTCCGGCAGAGCTCGCTGCTCACGGCCCGGGTTTGGGCCAGGCGCACATTCATGCGCCCAGCCCCGGCGCTACGGCCTCGCTCCTGCACGACCTTCGCGAGCTGTTCAAGGTCAAAGTCGTCGGCCTGGTGCTGGTCACCGGCTGGGGCGGGTTTTACCTGGGCTCGATGCACTCCGGCATCACCAGCGTGCAGCGCGGCCTGCTGGACACGCTGCTCGGCATCGGCCTGGTCTCGGCGGGAGCGGGCGCCCTGAACGAGGCCCTGGAACGCAGGACCGATGCGCGCATGAAGCGCACCGCAGACAGGCCGATGGCCGCCGGCCGCTTCTCGCTGGCTCAGGGTGTACTGGCCGGTCTGGCGGCGCTGGCGCTCGGCGCTGTGTGGCTGGCGAGCACTACCAATCTGCTTACCGTGGCCCTGGCGCTGCTCACCGCCTTTACTTATGTGGCCATCTACACACCGCTCAAGCGCGTCACCGCATTGGCCACCTTCATCGGTGCCTTCCCCGGCGCCATGGGTCCGCTGCTGGGCTGGACCGCTGCCCGCGGCCGCATCGAGTGGCCGGCCGTGGCGTTGTTCGCCATTCTGTTTGTCTGGCAGTTTCCCCACTTCATGGCGATTGCGTGGTTGTATCGCGACGACTACGAACGCGCCGGCATTCGCATGTTGCCAGTCGTTCAACCGGACGGCTGGTCTACCGTGGCCGAGGCGCTATTTTTCGCCGTGGCGATGATTCCCGTCAGCCTGATGCCCTGGCGGCTGGGCCTGGCCAGCCTGACCTACGCCGTACTGGCCACCGCGCTGGGGCTGG
>JBAVYF010000493.1:0-4665 GCA_049698655.1 Occallatibacter sp.
GAGCTGTCCGCCAAGATCTTCGCGCCGCCGCCGGTCAAGTTCAAGGATCTGGAAGCCTTTGTGACCGAGCACAAACTGCTGACCGGGCCGGTCTTCCCCTTCGACGTCCGCACCGACTTCATCAAGGTGACCGAAAGCACGGATATGGTCCCGATTACCCTGCAGATGAGAAACCGCGACATCACCTTTGTTACCAAGGACGGCGTCGCCAGTGGCGTGGTGAACATCCTGGGCAAGGTCACCACCATTACCGGCAAGACGGTGCAGACCTTCGAGGATACGGTCGAGGTGGAGCAGCCGGCCGAGCTGCTTGAAAAGTCGCTCGACCACCAGTCGGTCTACTGGAAGGCGCTGCCCCTGATGCCCGGCCTCTACCGTCTGGACATTGTCATCAAGGACGTGAACAACAAGGACCACATCGGCATTTACGGGCGCGCCCTGAACGTGCCTACCTACCACGACGAAAAGCTGGGCACCTCGACGCTGATCCTGGCCGACCAGATGAACCCCGTGAGTTCACACTCCATCGGCAGCGGCAATTTTGTCATCGGCAACACCTTTATACGGCCCCGCGTGAGCAGTCCCACCCCGGCCAACCCGAACCCACCGGCCAAATTCAGGCGCGACCAGCAGCTCAGCTTCTGGATGCAGGTCTACAACCTGGGCATTGACGAGGCCACCAAGAGCAACCAGGCTACGGTGACCTACCAGATTGTCAAAACCGTTGCCGCCACGGCCAGCGCCGCTGCCTCCGACACCGTGGTTTTTGAAAAACAACTGGATTCAAAGGATTTAGGCTCGCATAGCGACCAGATGACAGTGGAGAAGACATTGCCAATGGCGGGGCTCGAACCAGGGAAATACAAGGTGACGATCAAGATAAATGACGGAATCTCAAAACAAGAGATTGCGCAATCGGCGCCTTTTGTCGTGGAATAGATACGTACCCAGCGCAACAGGGCCACCGGACTCAAGATCCGGAAGCCCGCGGGGGCTTGATTTGCAGTAAACTCGCCAGGACGCCGCCAGGTCACCAACGACAGTGATGACGCGCAGGGTACATCTCGTAGTTTTCGCGGTGCTGATTGCCTTTGGCAGCGGCTCGCTCCACGGAGCCGGCCTTACCTCAGCCAAGGGGTCGGTTTCAGGCGTGGTGCGCGACTCGGCAGGCGTTCCGCAGATTGGCGCCCAGGTCCAGTTGCTGCATCCCGACCTTACGGTCATCGCCAGCGTCTACACCGATTCGGCCGGCCGCTATATCATCCCCTCGGTTTTGCCCGGCCACTATGCGGTCAAGGCCATAGGCACCTGGTTTTTGCCTTCGTTGCGGGAAAATATTCGCGTCCGCACCAACACCGTCGTCAATCTCACCCTGAACACTTTGTACGAGGCGATGCAGTGGCTTCCTGCTGAACCGCGCGCCAGCAACGCCCAGCAGGACGACTGGGCCTGGACGCTGCGCTCGGCCGCCAACCGCCCCTTGCTGCGCTGGCTCGAGGACGGTCCGCTGGTGGTCGTCTCCGACGAGTCCGGCACGCATCCCCGGCTGAAGGCCCGCCTGGTGGCCAGCGGCCAGGAGGGCGCCTTCGGCGAGAGCGGCGAGCGTATTTCGGCCGCGGTCGAAGAGACGCCGTCCGATAGCCGGGAATTGCTGGCCCGGGTTGATTTCGCACCCGGCACCGATGCCGGCATGGAGTCGATGCTCGGTTTCCGCCAGGATCTGGGTTTTGCCGGCTCTGTGCAATCGGTGGCCGCCGTCTCCCTCCACCCGGAGATGGCCGCCGGCGGCGCCGAGGGGCTGGACGAAGCCACTGTCCGCAGTTGGGAAACGATCCATCTCGGAGATGAGTTCGAGGCCGAGGTGGGCTCCAATCAGGTGCTGGCCCGGTTCTCCTCGTCTACTCCTGGCACCGTGGCCACCATACTGCCTTTTGCTACGGCGGGCTGGCGGGACGGCAACTCCGCGATTCGCTACCGCATGACCACTTTCCTGCCCGACAGCCCAAATTCCGAGGACACCGAAGCCCACTCCTGGCTGCCCGCCCTCTCTGCCCGCGACGGCAGCCTGGCCATCGAACACGGGCTTCACCAGGAACTCGGCTGGGAGCGGCAAACCAATCTCTCCGGTGTCTCCGTCCTGGTCTTCGCCGACAGAATCGACAACCCGGTCCTCGAGGCGATGGGCCACTTCGGTGCTGGAGATACGACTTCGTCCGCGGTGCTTCTGGACCCCATCAGCGGCCTGCTCCGCGCTGCCGGCCCACAGTTCTCCACCGCCGGAGTGGCGGCGGCCTTTGAACACCGGTTGCCCGGAGGCAATCATCTCCGCCTCAGCTACGCCAACGGCGACGCCCTGGTGCTGACAAGCATCGCTTCTTCGTTGCAATCGGCATCTCTGGCGCAGGTGCTTGCCAGTGCTTCTCCCCGCCGCGCTCAGATGTACGCGCTCTCGCTCTCAGGCACCCTCGAGGGCACCGGAATCCGTTGGCGGGCCAGCTACCGCTGGCAACCGGAAGATACCGTCACGCAGGTTGCACCCTTCGCGGAAAACGCCGCCGAGCCCTACCTGAACTTGAACCTGCGCCAGCCCATTCGTCTCAGCCGCGACAGTTCGGGCCGCTTCTATGCGCTGGTGGATGTGCGCAACCTGCTGGCTCAGGGTTATCGCCCGTATCTGTTGAGCGATGGCTCGCTGCTGATCTTCGCTCAGGACCAGCGCGGCATTCGCGCAGGTCTCGCTTTCAACTTCTAGAACTCAAGCCCCGGCTCTTCCAGCTTCCGCGTTTTGAACCGGCCCCGGCACTGTGCTATATTTTTCAAGTGGCAGCAGAAATTCTTGCCTGCTTAAGCCGTGTGCAAGCCTCGAGCGGTTCCACAATTCACGTGCCCTTTCTGGCATTGTGCAGGGTGGCATTTTCTTGAGGAAAATGCCACTAGAGGGCAGTGGTTTCGGGGTACAGCAATTGTGGAACCGCTATAGTCGCCGCACGGTTTTTTCTGGTGGCATGGACGCGTAGCTCAACTGGCAGAGCATTCGGCTCTTAACCGACAGGTTGTAGGTTCGATTCCTACCGCGTCCACCATAGAATCAATAACTTAACTCGATTCGCGCTCTGCTTGCGCTCCGTTTGTCTGGAATGCAAGTTCAGCAACCCTCAAGCCAGCCGTGCTCATCTCATCCGTGACCACATCCCCGTAAATGTTCATGGTTGTTCGGATGTTCGTGTGCCGCATCATCTTTTGTTGCACGGCAATCGGCGTTTTCACAGCGTCCAGCCAAGAGCGATAGGTGTGCCGGAAAGCGTGCGAACTGATGTGCCCGATTCCGGCGGCCTTCGATGCCCGCTCCAGCTCTTGCCGTGTGCCGGTGTAGGAGTAAGGAAGTCTGCCGAGTTTGAACGGACTGGCAAATATCCAATCCTCAGACCCCGAAAATTGGGAAGACTGTTTCCAGGACTTCAGGCGCTCCAGCAATTCAGCCGCAAGGTTGAAGGTCTTCGCGGACCCTTGCGTCTTCACATCGCCCACAATCTGATTCACGATGCCACGCCGAATGCTCAGCCGTGAGCCTAGCCAATCCACGTCATCCCATCGAAGCGCAAGCGCCTCACTGAAGCGAAGGCCCAAGCACACAGAGAGCAACGCCATAGTCCCGAACGGCTCTTGCAACTCTTCCAGCAGAGCGTGGAACTGCTCCGCTGTGAGGCTCCGGGCTTTCCGCACCTTCCGTGTTGCCCCGATGTTGCGGACGAGGGAGACTGGATTGCGGCTGATGTCCAACATGCCGGACCACATCGCAAACTCTACAAGCCCGTGCATGAGTGACCGGACGTGCGTCTTGGACTTCGGCGACAAGGGCAGTTCACGGAGCCACAATTCAACCGGGCGCGGCTGTACGTCCTGAATCCGCGTATCGGCCCACTTCGGCAGAACGTGATTATTCAGGAAAGAGCGATACACCCGCACCGTCGATTGCCGTGAGGGCATCCGCTCCGCTTCATACCGTGCAACCACACTACGCACCGTGTCTCCTTTGTCTCCGTCTGGTGGCTTCGCCAGGATTTCAAGGCTCTCGACTTCCTTCCATGCGGCGGCCTTGGTTGGAAATTCTTGCTTCGTTCCAATTCGCTTTGACCGGCGAGTTGGTCCGTCATACCAGAGGTAATTCCAAGTCTTGCGCCGTTTGTCATAGCGCACAGACCCGCTTGCGTGTCGCTGGACCCTCATTGCTGCCTCCCTTCAGCAGGCTCAGCGGATGACGAACACAGAATAGCATCCAACTCATGCTTGCGGAATCTCCAGACACAGCGCCGCACACCGGACAGCCTGTGCGCAGGAATCTTTCTTTCGCGTACCCACTGGAGCAATGTGCGCGGCTTCACCTTCAGGTACTCGGCAGCCTCATTTGCGGTAAGCCAATCGGTTTCCATGTCAACCTGTTTTCTCATTCCGGCAACGCAGGTAGCCGGAGGGTATGTGGACGGTTATATCGTGTCTTGAGCCGGAAACGAAGGAAGTCCCTCCATATGGTCTCCCGTAATCGCCATCAAACCCTGTCGAAAATTTGAATGGCTCGCTTTCAACTCAGTTCTCGCTTCTGCTTCCCGCCGCGGAACATATTTGGACCTAATTTCTCCCCTTACTTACAGCGGTACATCCGGTTTC
>JBAVYF010000494.1:0-8565 GCA_049698655.1 Occallatibacter sp.
GTGGTATAGTGCCTGATAGCCGGGAATGAACAATGGAAGTACCGGTCAAATCGGAGATTTGGTGTGCTGACGCCGGTGGTTCTCAATAGGCTTCAAGCTGAAAAAGATGAGCTGAATTGGCTACTGACCTCAGGGGTACTGGGGCGATCCAGCAACCTGGCTCGAATGCTCACTTTTGTCTGCGAGGAGCATTTCCAAGGTCAGGATGACCAGGTCACAGAACACTCAATCGCGACCGAAGCGCTGGGGAGGCGCGATGATTTCGACCCGCAAAACGACACCATCGTCCGGGTAACCGCACATTCCCTTCGGAAGCGCCTGCAGGAGATCTACCAGGCGGACGGGGTCGATCGGCCGGTCCATATTCAGATCCCGCTGGGCAATTACATGCCGTCCTTCGTCCATATCGGAGCGGACGGCACCCCCGGCGTGCAGGACGCACCAGCGCCTGACTCTTCAGAGCTGGAGCAGGCTCTTCCTAACGACCATCTTCCTTCCGCTATGGCCCAGCCGAAGCGACTCTCACGATGGCTTCTGGCCGCCGCATTCTTTATGGCGCTCTCCCTGTTGTGCGGCTTCTTCGTCTTAGTGCACCGAAACGCAAAAAAAGCGGCTTTGGCCACGCCCCAGGGCTCACCGGCGGCTCTGCCGCAACCCACGAACACAATCCGGGCTCTGATGGGAACCGGCCGCAAGACGTATGTCGATCACTCCGGATATACGTGGGCACCGGGCAATTACTGCTCTGGCGGCGACAACGTCACAGTACCCGCCCAAAACATCGTGGGGACGGAAGATTCTTACCTATATCTGGGCGGCATTCGTGGAATCGCCCTATGCATTTTCCCCGTCAACCCGGGCGAATACGAGGTTCACTTCCACTTTGCGGAAACCTCCGATCTGCAAACGGCAACCCATGTCGCTATCCTCTCCATTAATGCAGGGACCGATATCAACTTCGATGTGGTCGACAATGCAGGTGGAGATGGCATCGCGACGTCCTACGTTCTGACCGGAATTCGTCCCGAGAACGATGGCGCGATCCATCTGGACTACAGCAGCCAAGTTTCTTTGCTGAATGCGGTCGAGATTTTGCCTGCGGATTCCGAAAACCTGCTGCCGGTTCGAATCACCACAAGTCCTTTTTCGATCACAGACTCCGCCAATCAGCTATGGCTCTCCGAGCGATACTTTAGCGGTGGTCGAAGAGGTCAGGTTCCCGATTCAGCAAAGACCGCGAACCGCGGCATTTACAGTTACCATCGAGTTGGGCGATTCCGCTATGACATCCCCGTTACTCCACTGGGGATGTATCGTGTCACGTTGTATTTCTCTGAACCATGGTTTGGCGAACATAATTCGGTGAACGGGGGACCCGGCAGCCGGATATTCAATGTCTCTTGCAATGGCAACATGATTCTGAAGAACTTCGATATTCTTGCGGAAGGCGGAACGAATCCCGTCGTAAAGACATTTGACAATATTCAGGCGAGCACGCGAGGTAAGATCGAACTTTCGTTCATTCCAGTGGTCAACTACCCAGAGATCAACGCAATCGAAGTGATCCCAGAGCCCTCGCGCTGATTGAACGCCGATCAGATGCAGATCGAGTCATTCTTGCTATTGAGGATCCTCCGCTCGATTTCGCGTGCGTGATCACTACACGTCGTGGAAGGCGTCCCGAATGTCATTGAAAATTGAATCGAAATCCGTCTGTGCAGGCAACTGCCACCCGCGCCGAGCCAGGCCTTGAGTCACAATTGTGAGAGGTGCGCTGTTCATGCGCATTCATTAACTATTTCATTAACTCCTTTATTAACAATACGATCGTCGAACATTAACAGCGTTAACAGCGCGTTGAGAAATGCCTCCAAGCCGTCGCAGACCTCATGTTTTCTTGAAGATTCGAAAATCAGAAAGCATTCACATCGACCCATCAATTTTTTCACTTCCAATTTACATGACAGACTCGGAAATTGGTTGCTACTCTTGCTCCCGGCGATTCAAATCCCACTCGCTCTGTGTTTCGCATCGCAGTTGATTGATGCGGAAAATGGAAACGCTCAAGAGCGCAGCGGGGGCGATTCGTTCAAGATACGGCAAATCTCAGGAGGCACCAAATATGAACACACGCAATTTGGCAAGAGTCTTGCGGCTATCTGTGAGCACGCGAATCCTTGCAGCGCTCGTCTTCATTCTCACCAGCAGCATCATCGCGTTTGGACAGCAGATTACCGGGTCCATCGTCGGTACGGTAAAGGATCAACAAGGCGCGCTGGTCGCCACGGCCACCGTGAAGGCAATCAATGTGGAAACCGGATTCTCGCGCTCGGCGCCGGCAAACGGCTATGGGGAGTACCGCATCGATTTCCTTCCCGTGGGCAGGTACACCGTCGAGGCGCAGGCGACCGGATTTGAACGCACTGAGCAACGGAATCTCGCCCTCAACGTGGACCAGACGCTGACCGTTGATATCACACTGACCGTGGGTGCGCAGTCTCAGACCATCACGGTCAATGAGGCTCCCCCGGTGGTCAATACGTCTGACGCGGTATTGGGCAGGACCATTGAGCAGGCCGAGATCATCGGTCTGCCTCTGGTTAACCGCAACGTTTATGCCGAGCTCTCGTTGACGCCGGGCGTGATGGCCAATAGCATGAGCCCCACCACGAACCCCGCCGGCACCCCCAATATGACCGTTGGAATTGCGTCCACTGCTGTCCAGGTCAACGGCTCGCTCGACTCCGGCAACGGAACCGTCGCCTTTTACCTGGATGGCGGCAACAACATCACCGGTATGCGCAACTACGGAAACCCGGCGCCCAACCCCGACGCAATCGAAGAGTTCCGCGTAGAGACCAACGCATTCGCGGCGCAATACGGCCAATTCTCCGGCGCTGTCGTTTCGGTGATCACAAAGTCGGGAACAAATAAGTTCCACGGCAGTTTGTTCGAGTTCAACCGCAACACCGATTTCAACGCTTATCCTTGGATTCCGTCCAAAAACCCCTTTACCGGGAATTTTCTGAATCCCCCCTACCACCGCAACAACTTTGGCGGAGCCTTCGGCGGCCCCGTCAAGCACGACAAGGCCTTCTTCTTCGGCAGCTATGCCGGTCTGCGCCAGGTACAAGGAGCACCGGTCTCAGGCGGTGTGACGCCTACGGCCGAGGAGCGCCTGGGCGACTTTACTTCGTTGGGCAGTGGCGACACCTTCACGGTCTATTTTCCGGGCACCACGCACATCCCGGGGAATCAGATTCATGGAACAAACAGCAGCACTTTCTGCGCGACTGACACACTGAACTGCATACCCACCGCGCTCCTGGACACGACCGCTAAAAATTTCTTGAACGTAACCAACACAATCGGTGTTTCCGTCCCGTTGCCCACCGGCGCAGCGCAGCCAGGGAGCGGCGGCGGGATATACCTCACCACATACGTCACTCCGACAAACTCAGACGAATACCTGGGAAAGTTTGACGAGAACGTCGGCAGCAAGGACCATGTGGGAGTGACCTACTTCCATATCACTACCGCGTCAACTCCCAGCGGAGGCGGCAACATCAATTGGACCGGAAATCAGTCCCGCTCGGTTCAGACGAATGCCAACATCAGCGACGTTCACACCTTCAGCCCCAACACGGCCAATCAGGCCTGGCTAACGTTCACGCGGGCCATGGGCGGACGCGTTCTCATCCCTGTGACCGGCCCACTCAACCAAACCCTCGCCAGTTTCGGCTCGAACTTCCTCATCCAGGGACCGGCCGGACTGCCCTATATAAACCTTGGTTCTGGCGCTTTTAACACGGGTAACCCGAACGCCGGCCCGGTCACCGGTTCCAACAACTATGAGTTACGCGACGTAGTCAGCATCACCAAGGGCAAACACAACCTTTCCCTTGGCGGTGAGTTCGCTCTCGACCAGACCATGTTCGCCGCCAATCTAAATAATTATGGCGACGTTGGCTTCTCGACCTCCGCGCCCACCAGCACGGGTAATGTGTTTTCGGACTTTATCACAGGCAACGTCAACTCATTTGAGCAGGACACGACTTATATCACGCACCTGAGCACGTGGCACACCGCGGTGTTTGCGCAGGACAACTACCGCATCACGCCCCGGTTCACGGCCAACCTTGGACTCCGTTGGGACATCGATACGCCTCCCGTCGATGCCCATAACAGGACGACGACGTTTGTTCCCCTCCAGCAATCCACCATTACTCCGGCCGCGCCGCTGGGTCAATTGTTCCCTGGGGACAAAGGCGTCGGTCGCGGCATCATCAGCACGCAATTCAGCCACATTTCGCCTCGTCTCGGTTTTGCATGGGATCCACTCGGGGACGGCAAGACCTCGGTTCGCGCCGCCGCGGGCATCTTCTACGGCAATCCCGCCGGCAATGAGTGGAACCAACCCGGCAACGCCATGCCGTTCTCCATTCGCAACGGCTTTGGCTCCGAACCATCCCTCACCAACATTTACAATCTCGGTTTCCCAAGCACCGCTCCCGGTGGCGGCATCTTCCCGTACACCTTTACGCCGTCGGCTCCGAAATTCTATCCGAGCCAATCCATTGAAGCGATCGGCCTGAATTTCAAAGACTCGTCGGTCTATCAGTTCAACCTCAGCGTGCAGCGGCAATTGCCTGCCAGGATCAGCGTGACGGCAGCTTATGTAGGCACCCTTGGCCGTCACCTGTCAACCTTCGTCGACGCCAACTACGCGCCTTACTCACTTGTAAACTCTTCCGGCGGCGTGTTAGTCGGCGGTCTCAGCACTTCAGCGAATAGCCAAGAGCAACGTCGTCAATTCGATGCCGGCCTCAACCTTGCGCCTGGCACCCTGAGCGGGATTACCTACCTGATCTCAGACCAGACCTCCAACTATAACGGGCTTCAAGTCTCGGCGACCAAGACGATGTCACGCGGCTTCTCAGTCAGCGGTTTCTATGTCTGGAGCCGCGCGCTGGAAAGCGCGGAGTTCGTGGAGAATGGAGGGCAGGGCGCGCAGGATTTCGGCTATTTTGGCAAGCCCTTCACCGCCTCCAATAACTCCATGGGCGCTCTCGGCGGCGGCCTTGGGGAAGAAAAAGGCCTCATGAATAACAACCGTGACAGCAATGTGGCTATCAACGGCATGTGGAACATCAACTACGTCCACGGAAACAAGGTCGCGGAGGCAATTTTCAACGGCTGGACGATCTCATCGGTCGTCTATTTGCAGAGCGGTTTGCCGTTTACGGTGTCCACGGGATCCAACAAGAACTTCGACACTGCGGGCGCAAGCCGCCCCGTCGGTACTGGCATTAACCCCAAGCTCAACCCACACCGCTGCCGTGTATGCGGTTTCACTGGCCAGAGCCCAAGTAGCGTAAAGACACAATGGTTCAACAGCACGTATAGCGCGGCTAACACGACTATCGCATTAGCCCAGGCGGCAGGGCAGGCGTTCTTTCCCAACGGACCTGGCGTACCGGGCGGCATCGGACCTGGCGGAGCAGACGGCAACGTGGGACGCAACTCCCTGATCGGACCGGGCCTCAAGGATATGGATGCGGGCCTGTTACGCAACGTTACATTCCCGCATGGAACAGTCTTCCAGTTCCGCGCCGAAGTGACCAACGTCATGAACTGGGTGAGTCTCAACAACCCGTCCTCCGGGAACATTACGTCGACCTCTCAGGGCACCATCACCTCAGCCGCCGGCACCCAGCGCATTATTCAGTTGGGCGGCCGGTTGACCTTCTAACTCATTGTTGTTCTTTCACCGAGCCGGCGGGCAAGAAATTGCCCGCCGGCCCCACCTTACTGAGATGCTGGAGGATTTGTTTCGTGAAATCTGTGATCTGGAACCGTTGTTTTATCGCAATCATTGGTCTTTGGATATTGGGAAGTGTTCAGTTGAATGCGGAGTCAAATCCTACGGTTCTGGCTGACGTGGATCACCGCCAAAACATCAGTTTGAACGGCGATTGGCATACCATTATCGATCCGTACTTTGACGGCCTCTACACCTTCCATCATGAAATTCGCAAAGATGGATACTTTCTGAACGAGGCTCCGCGCCCTGAGAGCAATAAGCTCGTGGAATATGACTTCAGCAAATCGCCCACACTGAGGGTGCCGGGCGATTGGAACACGCAGCGCGAGTCGCTCTACTACTACGAAGGGCTGATCTGGTATCAGCGTGATTTCGACTACAAACCTCAGGAGCATCACCGCACTTTTTTTCATATTGGCGCGGCGAACTACAAAGCGATCCTCTGGGTCAACGGAAGCCAGGTATGCCAGCACGAAGGTGGCTTCACTCCATTTGACTGTGAAGTCACCAAGCTCCTTCATGCAGGGAAGAACTTTGCGGTAATTGCGGTGGACGATACCCGACAGGCAGACGGTGTTCCGGCCTTGAATACAGATTGGTTTAACTACGGCGGACTCACCCGGGACGTGACACTCGT
Organism: Occallatibacter sp.; assembly: GCA_049698655.1. GTDB lineage: Bacteria > Acidobacteriota > Terriglobia > Terriglobales > Acidobacteriaceae > Telmatobacter. The sequence continues at coordinate 6,462 of JBAVYF010000494.1, forward strand.
TGATGTGCCAGAGAGGTTTATCGACGACTATGACCTGCATCTGAATCATGGCCGTACAGCGGTAGAAGGCTGGGTGCATGTTCAGGACGCCGCTCCCGGCGCTAGCGTAAGCGTCGCCATTCCGGAGCTCAGCCTGAAAACTGATGCCGCTGTGGACAGCCAGGGTCGCGCTGCGATCAATCTGAATGTTGCCGGGATGCAGTTCTGGTCGCCCGAGCAACCGAAGCTGTATCAAGTAGTGCTGCAGTCCGGCGAAGACACGCTGCAAGACGAGATGGGTTTTCGCACGGTCGAAGTGAGTGGTACGAGGATTCTGTTAAACGGAAAGCCAATCTTCTTGCGGGGAATCTCAATTCATGCAGAAGCCCCCTATCGCGGCGGGCGTGTTGACAACGATCAGGATGTAGCGACGCTGCTCGGATGGGCACACGAGCTTGGGTGCAACTATGTCAGGCTCGCGCATTACCCTCACGATCAACGCATGACTCGCGCCACCGATCGGCTGGGCATCATGGTTTGGTCGGAGATCCCGGTCTATTGGGCTGAACACTTTGGAGATCCTGCAGTTCTAAAAAAGGCCGAACAGCAGTTGACCGAGGAGATTCGCCGCGATCGCGATAAGGCCTCGATCTTGCTGTGGTCGATTGCGAATGAGACGCCGAACACTCCCGAGCGAACGCTATTCCTTAAGACGCTGGCAGGCGATGTCAGAGCGCTCGATTCGACTCGGCTGGTGACGGCGGCGCTTCTTGTCCGTTCCGAAGGGCATAAAAAGTATGTCGATGATGCACTGAGCGAGGCCCTCGATGTCATTGGAGCAAACGAGTACATCGGCTGGTATGAACAGAACCCAGATGGGGCCGATACCACAGAGTGGAAGATCGCCTACGATAAACCGCTCATCATTAGCGAATTTGGGGGAGACGCCAAGGCTGGCCGACACGGGCCGGAGACCGAGCGCTGGACCGAGGAATACCAGGCAAGCATCTTCGAGCATCAGCTTCCCATGCTGAACCTCATTCCTCAATTGCGCGGAATGAGCCCGTGGATTCTTATGGATTTCCGCTCTCCCCGTCGACAGCTTCCTGGCATTCAGGATGGCTTCAATCGCAAGGGTCTGATATCAGATCAAGGCGAGAAAAAGAAGGCGTTCTACATTCTGCAGAAGGTTTACAAGGAAGAAAGTATCGGGAAGGCCGAATAATGGCCAGAAACTGGCGGGCTAGTAATAGAGGTGCGCGACGTCGACCATGTGCCTCTGCCTGGCGGGCTTCGCAACTTTGAAGATGGCGCCAAGCCCGCCAGCGCCATGCGCCAGACGCAGCCTGGTCTGCGTCTGACCAATGAGTGTTGTAGAAGTAACCTCCATAGCGCCTGCTCGTAAGAGCAGGCGCCTTTTTTGAACCATCCGCCACAAGTTTTTTCTATTCAGGGATGCACCGGGGAATGCGCCCGGCCCTCCGCCTGCCATCTTCTTCTGCGATTTGCTCGGCTCGGCGTCAACCCCAGAAATCCCTTGCAGCCATACCGTATGTGGTTTACCAACTGAAGTGGACGTATAGTGCTTTAATCCCTGCCTTCGCATTAGAACTCTCGGATTGCCGGCTACTTGAACATTAAGCCATGCTCCGCAGTCTCACTTGAAGGAAAATCGCATTCCCATGAACAAAGGCTGGGCGCGTGGCAAAGCCAGCCTCGTCCGCCAGAGGGAAGCCATTTCGGAATATGTATTTGGAAACGCCCTTCTGTTCAGGAAAGGTGCGGTGCCTGGATGGTTGGCAACTCAGAGGTTGGCCGGGTTGCTAAGATTACCTTGTAGAAAATCTCATTTGCTGAACTGCCAACCAGAAAATCGCGGGATAGATCAAGAAGGACCCAAGGCGGATGCTATTCGTCTAAAATCCCGTGTGTGTAATACGTGTGTGAAAACCGCGTTTCCTGCGTTTTGATAGTTTTGAGCGTCTAGTATTTTCAATAACTTATTTAGAATCAATACGTGACGGCAATCCGACCCCCCCCTCCCGGCACCATTAACTCTATTATAATCAATTATTTACGTGGTTTTATGCCTTGCAGTCCTTGTGGCGTGCGGATAGATCAATCG
>JBAVYF010000495.1:0-2990 GCA_049698655.1 Occallatibacter sp.
AGACCCGCTCGGCGGCGCGGAAGTCGGGCATGGAGAGCGCATGGTCGCAGCCCACCACGCCCACCAGCGTGACGCCATGAACGTCGTGGCCCTTGGCGATCATCTGCGTGCCCACCAGCAGGTTGATCTCACCGGAGTGCAGCCGCGCTAATAATTTTTCAAGATCATGCCGTCCGCGCACCGTGTCGCGGTCCATGCGGCCGATCCTCGCAGTGGGAAAAATTTCGCCCAGCCGCTCCTCACCCTGCTGCGAACCAGCACCCAGGTAGTACAATTGCTCGCTGTCGCACTTGGGGCAGCGCGCGGGCACGGTGCGCCGGAATCCGCAATAGTGGCACTCCAGCCGTTGTCCTTCGCGGGCCACCCCCGAATCCTCTGCGGCAGGCTTGTGGTGGGTCAGCGAAATGGCACAGTTCTGGCACTCCAGCTTTTCTCCGCAGGCGCGGCAGATCACCGCGAACGAGTATCCGCGCCGATTGAGCAGAATCAGCGCCTGCTCCCCGCGATCCAGAACCTCGCGCGTCTGTTCCACCAGCGCCCGCGAAAAAAGCTGCTCCTGGCCGGTTTCCTGGAACTCGCGGCGCATGTCGATGAGTTCGACCTCGGGCAGCGGGCGGTTCATCACGCGGTCGTTCAACTCAATGCGCCGGTACTTACCCGTGGCCGAGTTCTGCCAGCTCTCCAGCGAAGGCGTTGCCGAGCCCATCACTACCACAGCACCCTCAATTTTTGCCCTCATCACGGCCACGTCGCGGGCGTTGTAGCGGGGCGTCTCTTCCTGCTTGTAGCTGCCGTCGTGCTCCTCGTCCACCAGAATCAGGCCAAGCCTGGGTGCCGGCGCGAAGATCGCCGACCGCGTGCCAACGACGATGGGCGCTTCGCCCCGCCTGATGCGCCGCCACTGCTCGCTGCGCTCCTCCGGAGTGAGCGCCGAATGCAACAGCGCCACTTTGTCGCCAAAGGCCGTGTCCAGCAGGCCCACCATCTGCGGGGTGAGGCCGATCTCCGGAACCAGCAGTATGGACGCAAGGCCGCGGTCCAGCGCCCGCTGCATCGCGGCCAGATAAACGGCTGTCTTGCCCGAGCCCGTCACTCCATGAAGCAAAAAGGGCTGGAAGCCCCCCAGAGCCGCCGCCACGCTGGCCAGGGCGTCCGTCTGTGGCTCGTTGAGCTGGAGCGGGCAGGGCTGGCCTTGCACTCCGCCCAGACGAAAGACGGCAGGCCGCTCGTCGATGCGCACCAGCCCGCGCCGCACCAGAGTTTGCAGCGTAGACGAGGGCATGGCCTTGACGCGATCTGGGCGCCGTAACTCGGCCAGCGGCAGCTCGCCTCCGCAGGCCGCCAGCTCGGCCAGAATCGCCTGCTGCTTGACGGTCAATGCGGGCAGGCGCGCCTCGGGAATCAGCACTGCAAACCGCTCAGTGCGTCGCGCATCGCGCTCCACCGCCGCCGTCTCGCGGGCAATCCACTTCCTGCGCGTGAGGCCGGCCAGCACCGGCAGCGTCGCCGCGGTAGCGGTGCGCAGCGTGGAGACCTTCACCGGCTCCCCCGAGGCCAGACGCGCAAGCACACGCCGCTCCATGTCCTGCTCCTCGGCAGAGCACTTCCCTTTCCGCTTCGAGCTGGATTTGTGCGCGGGTATGGGTGCCCAAGGTCCGGATTTTCGGACCTGGGAATCAACAGACTCCCCATCCGCACACTCCGCCAGCACATCCCGCCCCAGATCGGTAATCCGGTAATAGACCGTGCGCCGCACCTCGGCCATCAGCGGCAACATCCCCCGCAACACCTCACCCAGCGGCGCCAGGTAATACTGCGCCATCCACTCGGCCAGCGTCAACAGGCTGTCGCTCAGCAGCGGCTCGTCGTCGAGAACCGCTTCCAGGTAGCGCATCTCGAACTCGGCCGGCGCCTTGTCGTTCAGCCTGGTCACCACGCCGATCAGCTTTTCTTTGCGAAAGGGGACGACTACCCGCGCTCCCCGCTGCGGCAGTTGCCCCTCGCGCACCGCGTAGGTGAATACGCGGTCCAGCGGCACGGGCAACGCGACTTCGCAATAGGCGGGCATGGGCGGCAACAATCAGTGTAGGGGATGGGGGGCAGAAAAGGCTGGGAGACGTCAAGCGCATCTGGACCACACCGCGCTGGACCGCCCGCCGTGAGCGACCCAACCATCGTTTTCAGAGCAATCAGAGAGAAAGCTCCCATGGTGAGAGTAATCCAAATCACGTTTCGCTAGAAAACGGCCCTCGGAAAGAGGCATTACCGAGGGCATCACTGTTTATGGGGGCAAAGGAAAGCCGTGGATTCTTTTCCACCGCTTTCTCATTGAGGATCAAATTATTTTATCAACGCTGCGCCAGTCAGAGAGCTTTTGCTATCTTGCGGCGAAGCATGCCACCGAGTCCAGCAATGCCTGACACCAAAAGCAGCAGGCTGCTTGGTTCCGGGACAGTTGTCGGCGGTGTGTAGTCAAAGGCGCCGCCCATCACAATCTCGTCGCCCGCATTAGCCGTCAGCCATGTCAGTCCGGCGGCATTCAGGTCGAAGGTAACGTTGGTACCTGATTCAATAGGGGTCAAAGTGACTGAGCCAATCTCAGCTCCGGAGGTCAAATCATTGAAGTAGGCCGTGGAATTAAAGCTGTTGGCAGAGTTGACTTCCGCGGGCGTCAAAGAAGTGGCGTAGATGTTGTAGGTTCCCGTATTCGTCACCCCGTATGTGTAGACCTCGAACGACGCGGTGGTTACAACCCCTGTCAAGCTCGACAGGTTGAAGGAAAAGTAGTTATTATACTGCACCCCATAACTCCCGCTGAGATAGTTTGTGTTGCCGGCGTTGTGATAACCGGTTGACTGTATCCAGCCGGAATCAGTGTTGTTATAAGCGGTACCGTTGATGGTGAGGTTGTTGCCACTGGTGAAACTGCTACTGCCGAATGCATAGTCGTCGGCGAATGCGTTTGCCGAGAACAATGCCAACGCCAGGAA
>JBAVYF010000496.1:0-22420 GCA_049698655.1 Occallatibacter sp.
GACATATCCCTCGCGTATGGGGTTCAGCCCATCGTCAATGCGCTTCAGTTGAACTACATTATCCTCATAGATGCGCAACCGCAACCCTTTCGCGGCTTCCACACAGGCGGCCCAGCGAGACTCGGCGTCGCTCGATTGCGTGTGCCCTTTGAGGAAGGCGATCTTTCGATGCCCCAGCGCGTGCAGGTGTTCAAGCGCCAGTCGAATGCCATGCGCATTATCCAGCGTAATGCGCGTCAGCGGAAAATCGTATTCCAAACTTCCGATGGAGACCAACGGAAGCGCCGACGCTGTCACGGCAGGCGTGTTGATCAGGATCACGCCCTCGGCGCCGCGTTCGGCAAAGACCTCGAGCCGCTGCCGGATGAGTTCCCGGTTCCAGTGATGGCTGGAAACAAAATAGAGGTAGTCGCGCTCAATCAGCAGGCGCTCGATGCCATTGAGAATCTCCGCGTCGTAGCCTTCGCCAAGATCGGGGGAGAGGATGCCCACCATGTGGCTTCGCTTGTTGTTGAGCATCCGAGCGAAATAGTTGGCTTTGTAGTTGAGTTCGGCGGCGGCCTTCAGCACGCGAGCGCGGGTCTCCGGCGTGAGCCCCTGGGCTACGGGCGAGTTGTTGAGCACCAGGGAGACGGTCGAACGCGAAAGCCCAAGGTATGCAGCTAAATCACGCAAACTAATGGGTTTGGATGGTGTTCCCGCAGGTGGCTTGGGGCTACCGGCGCGCTGTTTGGAGGTACGCACAAAAAGATAGTACCAAAAAACACTTGACATGTGCACGAGGAAAACACTAGAGTGGCAACGAAATTAAAACCGGGTTAATAAACCGGTTGTAAAACCGGTTGAATACAACTGGACGCGCATACCGACTCGACAAGAGGGCCGAGCGGAAATAGATGTGCACAGCCGCCGCGCGTTTTTGTGCGGCCTTATGGAGGAGTTCCCATGACGCCAAAGAGGATTTTGGCTCTATTCGTTTTCATTGCGCTGGCCATGGCGGCGCCCATGTTCGCGCAATCGGACCGCGCCACCATCGTGGGCACGATCAAGGACGCCTCGGCGGCGGTGATGCCCGGCGTACATGTCCGCGTGACCAACGTGGGCACCAACGCGGTTGATACCGCAACCACGGACAACACCGGCTACTACCGAGTTATCAATCTGCCGATCGGCGACTATACAGTCAGCTTTACCAAGAGCGGATTCAAAACTCTGGAGCGCAGGGGAATTACCTTGCTGATCAGCCAGGTGGCTGAGATCGACGCCACGCTCCAGATAGGCGGGATGACCGAAACCGTGGAAGTGACCAGCGCGCCGCCGATCCTGCAGACCGAGGATTCCACACTTTCCGCCAACCTGAACAACGAAGCGGTGAGCGAGCTTCCCTTGAACGTACAGGGCAGCCGCAATCTCTCCAACTTCATGTTTGCGTACTTGCCGGGCGTGGAAGGCACCGACTACAGCTCGCACATCAACGGCGGCATGGCGCTGACCAAGGAAGTTCTGATCGACGGCACCTCGGCGGTTTCGCAGTTGGGCGGCTATATCAGCGAGTCGCAGCCCCCGATGGAAGCCGTGCAGGAGTTCGAGGCGGACACCTCCGGCATCAGCGCCGACGCGGGCCGCTCGGGCGGCGGCGTCTTCAAATATGAGTTGAAGTCCGGCGCCAACAAGTATCACGGAAGCGTCTTCGGCTTCATGCACTCGGCTAACCTGGATGCCGAGAGCGCATGGAACAAACTGGATGCCATCACTGATCCCGCCAACAAGAATGCCTATCTGAAACTGAACGAGACGCTCTCCGACTGGGGCGGCGGCTTTGGCGGCGCGATCATAAAGGACAAGCTGTTTTACTTCGGCTCCTTCGAGCGCTACATGCAGTCGGAGTGGAATCTGGGGCCTCTTGGACGCACCGTTCCCACCAACGCCATGATGGGCCTGGACTCGAGCGGCAGCGTGCTGACGTATGCCGACATGAGCGCTATGCTGACGACCGGCAACGTGGTTGGCACGGCGCAACCCGTGACTAACGCCGGCGTGTGCGACACGAGCGTCTCCGCAGTGAATGTCTATCAGGGTTCAATTTATATGCCAGGAACGGGCTGCGTCTTTGCCAACAACCAGATTCCCACCAGCCTAATCAGCACGACAACGGCTAAGATTCTACAGCTTTACCACAAGTACTATGCGCCCGCCTCGACGAACACCCTCAACGAAGCAGGCCCGGCCTACCAGCCCGATCCCTGGTTCCACAACACGCAGAGCAGCATCAAGATGGATTACAACCCGAGCGCGAAGCAGCATATCGCCGGGTCGTTTTACTGGGATGACTATCCGCGCATCAACGCCGATCAGGGCGGGGCGTGGTCGCCGACGGCCAAATATGGCGGTCCGATGGCCAACTCCTACTGGCATAACACCACGGCTCCCAGCGTGCGCCTGAGCGATGCGATCACTATCACGCCGAACCTGTTGAATACGGTCTACGCCACCTTCAACCGCTTCCGCAATCCCAGCATGGCGACCTCCCAGACGGGCAAATGGGACAGCGACCTGGGTCTGGCCAGCGGTGTAACGGACGCCGCGGGCAACTTCCCGCTGATCTACTTTGAAACCGGCGAGTACACCAATGGCGCCAACTACCAGAACGGCTGGAACTTTTCAAATGTGGGCAGCCAGTATAACGATTTCTATGCCGGCAACACCTTCATCTACAGCGATCAACTGGTCTGGAGCCATAAACGCCACAACGTGAAGGCGGGCGTAGAGTTCCGCGCCATGCAGTTCAACTATCACACCGATAACGGCACCTTCATGGGCGGCTATCCGATTATTTTCGATCCATCTACGACAGCCGGCATCGGATGGCAGACGACCGGCAACGCCTTCGGCAGCTTCCTGCTGGGCAATGTCTACAATGCCGAGAGCAACAACCCGGACAACGAATACGGACGCCGCAAGGCTCTCTCGTTCTATGCCAGCGACGATATCAAGGTGAATCCGCGGCTGACGGTGAACGTGAGCCTGCGCTGGGATTACAACAATCCCTACAAGGAGAAGTACGGCCACTGGTCCAGCTTCGAACTGGACGACAAGAACCCGATCTCCGGCTTGATGGGCACGTATGAGTATCTGAAGAACGGCAGCCAGTCTTTCGAGCGCCGCCAGGACTACTACAACTACTCTCCGCACATCGGCGCCTCCTACAAGCTGACGGAAAAGACGGTGGCGCGCGGCAACGGCGGCATATTCTTTACGCCGCTGAACATGAACACCTGGGGCGGCGTTCCTTACCAGCAGGCCGGCGACGTGGGCTTCCACAACATTACCCAGGAAGGCAACTTCAATTGGGATCACGGCTACAGCCCGACGCTGGTAACTCCCGCCACTCCTGGAGCGCAGAGTCCGAGTTACATCACCTCCGACGTGATCAGCATCGATCCGCGTTCGCTGACACCGGGCAATACATGGCAATACAACGTGGGAGTGCAGCGCGAGCTGGACAAGGTGACCAAGCTGGACGTGAACTGGATTCAAAGCCGGAGCACGCATCTGCATAGCGGATTCTTCCAGCACGATCAGCCGAAGATCTCCGACTGGCAGAACTATGTCGCCACGGGAAACACTCCGCAAAGCATGAGCGTAATCTGCGCTACATGGGGTTCATGCGGAGATCAGTACCCGTTGGTCGCACTTGTTCCCTACCCGCAGGTCTTTGCCGGCTATACCGGACCGCTGCTCTCGGTGGGATCGCCGTTGGGCAACGCCGACTACAAGAGCCTGCAATTCAGCGTGACGCGCCGCGCGGCAAAGGGACTCTCCCTGCAAGCCAGCTATAACTGGTCGCGCGCCCACGGCGACATCGACTCGGATTTCCAGGAGCCATGGTGGACCGGTCCGCTGCAAAATACTTATGATCTGAAGGGCGAAGCCAAGGATATCGCCGACTTCGACATCACGCATATCGTCAAGGGATATGTGATCTATGACCTTCCCTTCGGCCGGGGCAAGATGTTGATGTCCGACGTCAGCACGCTGATGGATGAGCTGATCGGCGGCTGGACTCTGGACGGCGGCTTCAACTATCTCAGCGGCACACCGATCTCGGTGCATTCCACCAACAACTATCCGGGCTTCAACTCGATCTACGTCGATCTGGTTCCCGGCTGCAAGTTAACCAATGGCAGTCCGAAGCTCGGCCAGGTCTGGCTGAACAAGAGCTGCTTTGCGGATCCTGCCGCAAATCAACTAGGCACGGCGGGGAACTATCAGGAGCAGGTGCGCAATCCTGGCCTGGCGACCGAAAACCTCGCTCTCCATAAGAGCCTGACCGTTGGAGAAGACAAGCGGTACAACCTGACGTTGCGCATCGAGTTCTTTAACGTCTTCAACCGCGACTCGCTGGCCGGCCCCGACACGAACAAGGCCGACGCGACCTTCGGCGAGATTCTCAACTACGGCGGCATTGGCGGGCGCGTAGGCCAGTTTGGCGCGCGCTTCACCTTCTAACTCAACCCACGAACATCTCCGGGCAGCTTACTCAGGCTGCCCGGAGAATTGAATCACATCCCGCCTCCAGTCCTGCTCCCTGTGCATCCAGGCGGGGAACGGTAGGGATGTATCAAGCCGAAGGAGCTATTGTATGGCAGATTCGATGAAGTCTGGTTTCCGGTATGCGTTATATGCCAGCATAGTTCTCTTCGCCGGCTGCGGAGGCGGTGGAGGCGCAACCAACTCTGGCGGAGGAACAACGCAAGCATCGGCGCCTACGATCTCCACGACTGCCGCGCAGAATGGCGCCGTGGTGGTGACTCTGGCGACAACAACCTCAGGGGCAACTATCTACTACACCATGGACGGCACCACTCCGACTACCTCATCGCATGTCTACGAGGCGCCGTTTCTGGTGGCGTCTAATCTGACCGTCAACGCAATCGCCGTGGCCACGGGAGACACCAACAGCAACGTCACCACGCAGACATTCACGCCGAACATCGCCTCCGGAACGCTGGTGTGGAGCGACGAGTTTGCGAACTCGACGGGCGCCAACGCTCAGCCCAATAAGCTGGTGTGGACCTATGACACAGGCGCCGGCGGCTGGGGAAACAGCGAACTGGAGAACTATTGCGCCTGGGGTTCGACCGCGTCTCCGTGCAGCACCGCAACTCCGAATGCCTTTGTGGATACCAACGGCTACTTGAACATCGTGGCTGAACAGCCCTCAAGTGGCGTGTACACTTCGGCGCGGCTAAAAACGGAGGGGCTGTTCAGCTTCCAATACGGCCGCATTGAAGTGCGTGCCCAGGTTCCTGAGGCGCAAGGCTTCTGGCCGGCATTCTGGCTGATGGGCAACAACATTGATACCGTCGACTGGCCGGCCTGCGGTGAGATGGATGTTCTGGAGCGGGTCAACGCGGCGACTACGCCCGACTGGAACGAGGGATCGATCCACGGAACCGGCTTTACCGGCAGCAATCTGGGCACACAATACGATTTTCCCAGCGGACAGACGGCGACCGGATGGCACACCTATGGCATGATCTGGAGCAAGGGCAGCGTGGCCTATTACATCGACGACCCTGCCAACCCCTACGTCACCTATACGCCTTCGAGTATCAGCGGCTTCAGCGGCGCGGTTTGGCCTTTCGATGCCGGCCCGAGCTTTATCATCCTCAACCTGGCTGTGGGCGGAAGCTGGCCCGGAAGTCCAAACGCAAGCACGCCATTTCCTTCCACAATGCTGGTGGACTATGTGCGGGTGTACACCAATTAAGAGGTTAAATTTATTGCGCCGGGCGTACCGGATGGTGAGGCACTCGTGAAAGCAACGAAAATAGTGGTTCCGTTCGCTGACCGCATCTCCTTCAAGGAGAAGATTGGTTATTCCCTCGGGGATGCGGCTTCGAATCTCTATTGGAAGACCTTCGAGTTCTTCCTGGTCATCTTTTACACAGACGTGTTTGGCATCTCGGCGGCTGCCGTGGGAACAATGCTGCTGGTTACGCGCTTCGCCGACGCAGTAGCCGATCCGGTGATGGGTTCCATCGCCGACCGCACCAAAACGCGCTGGGGGCATTTCCGTCCCTATCTTCTGTGGGGCGCCATCCCGTTGGCGGCGGCGGGCGTGCTGACCTTCACCACGCCGCATCTGGACGGCGGGGCCAAGCTCCTTTATGCCTATATTACTTACACTTCACTGATGTTCATCTATACGGCGGTGAACATTCCTTACTCCGCGCTGATGGGCGTGCTCACGCCGAACTCACAGGAGCGCACTTCGATTTCGTCGATTCGCTTCATCGGCGCCTTTACCGCCGGAATGTTTGTTCAGTTCTTCACCCTTCCGCTGGTCAAGTTCCTGGGTCAAGGCAGCGATACCCGCGGCTGGCAGTTGACCATGGTGCTGTATGGGACTTTGGCCGTTATCCTGCTGATGCTCTGCTTTGTCAGCACCCGCGAGCGCGTCACGCCGCCCCCGCAACAGAATGCGAACCTTAAGAGCGATTTGCGCGACCTCTTCGGCAGCAAGCCCTGGATTGTTCTGGTAGGCGTGCTGCTGCTGACGCTGGCGGCCTTCGCCGTGAAAGGCTCGGTTAGCACTTACTACTTCAAGTACTTCGTGAAGCGTGAGGATCTTCTGGGCTGGTTCCTGCTATCGAACGGCTTCGCGTTTATCGTGGCCGTCTCGATGACTTCGTACCTGGCGAAGCGGATCGGCAAGAAGCCGCTGTTCATGCTGGCGCTCGGTGTAGGCGGCCTGGTGATCGTCCTATTCTCGCTTGCGAAGCCGGCGGACATCTGGTTCATGTTCGCTCTGCAGATCGCTTCCAGCTTCATTATCGGGTTCAACTCGCCGCTGGTTTGGGCGATGTTCGCGGATACGGCCGACCACGCCGAATGGCGCACCGGCCAGCGCAATACGGGACTGGTATTTGCCTCGGCGATCTTTGCAACCAAGATCGGATTTGCGTTCGGCGCATGGATTCTTGGCCTCATTCTCACCTATTTCGGGTACGTGGCGAATGTGGAGCAAACCGGCCGCTCGATTCACGGAATCATCCTTTCCATGAGCTGGATTCCCGGTTTGATGCTGGTGCTGGCCGCCGCCGCAATGGCGGCTTATCCGCTCAGCGACACCCTGATGACAAAGATCGAGGCGGATCTGAAAGAGCGGCGGGGGGAGATTGAGTTATGAAATACGCGTTCCTGAAGACAGCCCTGCTTTGCGTGTTCGCGTTTGGACTTCCGGCTTTGGCGGCGGACGATGCAACCACGCGGAATCCCGATCTTACATTGCAACAGTGGAACGGCAGCGCCATTGACTACTCCGGTTACCGTGCGGGTCAGAACCCGCAACTGAATAGATATCCGACACAGGCACAGATTCTCGAAGACCTTACGATTCTGAAAAAGAACTGGAAACTGATCCGGCTTTATGGCGCGGACCAGCACTCCCAGGACGTGCTGGAAGTTATCCTGCGAAACAAGCTGGGAATCAAGGTGATGCTGGGTGTTTGGCTCGATGGCAGGCCCGGCCACGAAGACGAGAACGCAAGCCAGCTTGTGACTGGAATCCGCCTGGCCAACAAATACAACAAGATCGTTCTGGCGGTGAGCGTGGGGAACGAGATTCTGGTTTCCTGGTCCGATCACAAGCTGACTGAGGAGAAAGCGATCGCGTACGTCGATCAGGTGAAAAAGGCGGTAAGATGCCCGGTCACGGTCGCCGACGATTTCCTCTACTGGCAGCAGCCGCAAGCAAAGCTCATGGACCACGTGGACTTCATCACCATGCACGCGTATCCCATCTGGGGCCATGAGGACATCGACACAGCCATGGCTTCGACGATCAAGGACTACGAGAGCGTGCGCAAAGCTCATCCCGGCAAGACGGTCGTAATCGGCGAGGCAGGCTGGGCCAGCTATACAACTGGTAATAAATTCGCGCCGCGCGCGGGCGATGAGAAGAAGCAGAAGCGTTACTACGAGGAGCTTAACTCATGGGCAAAGGCCAACAACGTAACAACATTTTTCTTCGATGCTTTTGACGAGCCGTGGAAAGGAAGCGGGACCGAGGGCCACTGGGGCCTCTTTTCCGTGGACCGCAAGGCCAAGCTGGCGATGCAGGGGTTGTATCCGGAGTTGATGCCGGCCGGGCCAACGTCGCCGAGCTACGATTCGTCACCCGCTGCCAAGTAGAGCCGTTGAGCGCGGCTTGTAACGGGGAAAGTATTTCAACGAAGAATCACCAACTTGCAGCGAGTCAGGAGTTAGTAAGTTGTCAATTCAATTGAGCACGAGATCCAGTCCCAACGGGTTTTCGGAGGGAGAGGGGTCCAAATCAGAGGCTATTCAATGAGCACAGTATTTGTGGGAGAAGCGCCCCTCCATCAGGGCACACGGAAGGTGGAGGGAGGCCGGATCGAGATTGGCGGCGAATGTTTCTACCGCATCGTCAACTACGACGCGATGCCGCCTTTCCTGATGAGCATAGTCAGCGACTCTGATCATTGGATGTTTGTCTCCTCGACCGGCGCCCTGACTGCCGGGCGCAGGGATCCCAACCGCGCTCTGTTCCCCTACTACACCGACGACCGCATCCATGACAGCCAGGATCAGACGGGCAGCAAAACCATCCTCCTGGTCTCCCGCGGCGGGCGCACTGCGCTGTGGGAGCCTTTCTCGCGGCGCTACGACGGTCTGTACCGAGTCAGGCGAAGCTTGGCGAAGAGCAACTACAGCAACAAGATTCTCTTTGAGGAGGTAAACCACGACCTCGGCTTGTCCTTTTCGTATAGCTGGATGTCAAGCGACCGGTTCGGCTTCGTGCGGCGCGCGGTTTTGGTCAACCTGGGCGCGGAGCCGGTTGAAATCAATCTTCTGGACGGCATCCAGAACCTCTTGCCGCACGGGCTGACGCGCCGCTTCCAACTGGAATACAGCACCCTGGCGGACGGCTACAAGGAGAACGAACTGGACTCGGAAACCGGTCTGGGTCTCTTCAAGCTCAGCTCTGTTCCGGCTGACCGGCCTGAGCCCAATGAGGCGCTGCGCGTGACCACGGTCTGGTCGGAGGGTCTTGAACCCGCCTGCCGGCTGCTGTGTTCGGCCCAGCTTGATAGCTTTCGGCGAGGCGAGGCGGTGGACGAGAAAAAGCTGGTGCGTGGGCGTCGCGGCGCCTATTTCGTCAATGCCCGGCTAGGACTGCCCGTAAGCGGCCGCAAAGAGTGGAGCCTGGTGGCGGAGGTCGAACAGGACGCAGCGAACGTCGCCGCTCTTGCCGGTCTCCTCAAGTCCGGCGAGAGGCTGCGCGCGCAGCTCGACGAGGACATCGAGCGCGGAACAAAGAAACTGGTTCGCATCGTGGCCGCGGCCGACGGCCTGCAATGCACCTGCGATGACCTCAGTTCGGACCGGCATTTCTCCAACGCTCTGTTCAACATTATGCGCGGAGGAATCCCTGAGCGCGGATACCAGATTTCTCGATCCGACTTCAAGGCGTTCATCGGCAAGGCCAACCATGCCGTAGCTGAGCGGAGGGCCGCCTTCCTCGACGCGCTGCCAGAAACCCTGCCGCACAGCCGCCTCCTTGGGCTGGTGCGCGAGCAAGACGACCCCGATCTGGAGAGGCTGGCGCACGAGTACCTGCCGCTGACTTTCAGCCGCCGCCACGGCGATCCCAGCCGCCCCTGGAACAAATTTGCCATCGAGATCAAGAACAACCAAGGCGAGAGAATACTGAACTATCAGGGTAACTGGCGCGACATCTTCCAGAACTGCGAGGCGCTGGCGCTCTCCTTTCCCGGCTACGTCGAAAGCATGATCTTCAAGTTTGTCGATTCTTCGACAGCCGATGGCCACAACCCGTACCGCATCATGCGCGACGGCTACGACTGGGAGGTACAAGATCCGCACGACACGTGGTCGTACATCGGCTATTGGGGCGACCACCAGGTGGCATACCTCTTGAAGCTGCTTGAAGTTTCAGCGCGCTACCACCCCGGCACCCTTGCCGGCCTGCTGACGCGCCGCGTCTTCACCTACGCCAACGTTCCCTACCGCATCAAGCCTTATAGCGCGCTTCTCGAAGATCCGCGCAACACCATCGACTTCGACGCCGCTCTGGATCGCGAGATTCACAAGAGGGCAGCCGCTATGGGCGCGGACGGCAAAGCACTTCCGGGCGAGGACGGCGCGCCATATCGCGCGAACCTGACCGAAAAGCTGCTGGTGCTGGTGCTGGCCCGGCTCTTCAACTTCATTCCCGAGGCCGGACTGTGGATGAATACACAACGGCCGGAGTGGAACGACGCCAACAACGCACTGGTCGGCCCCGGCGTCTCGGTGGTGACCCTCTGCTACCTGCGCCGGTTTTTGTCGCTTTGCCGCGCCATCTTCGCCGAAGCCGGCACGCCCGCGATCGAGGTCTCCTCGCAAGTCGCCGAAACTTTTCGCCGCGTGGCTGAAGCGCTGGAACGCCATGCGAGCCTGCTCGGTGGAGGGATCTCGGACCGGGATCGAAGAGTTGTGCTCGATGCCTTGGGCAGCGCGGGAAGCGATTATCGGGCCAAGCTCTATGCGCATGGGTTTTCAGGCCGCCAGACCCCGCTCGGCGTCGCGGAGCTGGCCGCCTTCTGCGACGTGGCGCTCAAGCACATTGACCACTCGATTCGGGCCAACCAGCGCGAGGATGGCCTGTATCACTCCTACAACCTCATGAAGGTTGACGGCGGCAGGATCGTGCTTCGCCGCCTCTACGAGATGCTTGAAGGCCAGGTGGCCGTGCTCAGCTCGGGCGCGCTTTCCGCGCGGGAATCGGTTGCGCTGCTCGATGCGCTTCGCGGCAGCCGCCTTTATCGTGCTGACCAGAACAGCTACGTTCTCTATCCGGACCGCAAATTGCCTGGTTTTTTTCAGAAGAACAACATTCCGGCCGCGGCCATCGCAAAATCGAAAGTTCTGGCGGCGATGATCGCGAGCGGCGACGGCCGCATCGTGGTTCAGGATCTGAACGGCGTGGCTCACTTCAATGCGGCCTTGCGAAACGGCGCGCTGTTGAAGGAGGCGCTCCGGGCGCTCAGCCTGCCGGAGGAGGAGAACGCGCGTATCCTCGCGTTGTATGAGGAGGTCTTCGATCACCAGTCCTTTACCGGCCGTTCGGGCACATTCTATAAGTACGAAGGGCTGGGCTGCATTTACTGGCACATGGTCTCCAAGCTGCTTCTTGCAGTCCAGGAGATGCTGAACCGAGCCGAGTGCGCGGGATGTGACGCTGACGTACTCGAGCGCCTCATCAGCCACTATCGCGAAATCCGCGAGGGCATCGGCGTCCACAAGTCGCCGGAGCTGTATGGCGCTATCCCAACCGATCCCTACTCTCACACGCCCGGCTTTGCGGGAGCGCAACAGCCCGGCATGACCGGTCAGGTGAAGGAAGATATCATTTCACGGCTCGGCGAGATGGGCGTCGCCGTCGAGAACGGCCAGCTCGGCTTCCGCCGTTACATGGTCAGCCGCGGCGAGTTTTTACAGGAGGCGCGGCAGTTCCACTTCTACGATGTCGACGGCAGCGACAGCAGTCTTGATCTTGGCCCCGGCACGATGGCGTTTACAACCTGCCAGGTGCCCGTGGTGGCACATCTGTCGGGTCCGCAAAGGCTCGAGATCAGCAGCGCCGAAGGCTCCTGTTCTACAGTTGATGCGCTTGACCTCGACGCCATTACCAGCGCCGCGGTATTCGAGCGTACTGGAGCGGTTCGCCGTCTGGATGTATTCTTCGACTTCGAGGGCGGTGGATAGTCATCCTACAGCTATCAGTCGGTTGAAGCGGAACGTGAATTCGTCCAGGTAGCCAAGCCAACCATACCCAGGCAAACTACAGGTTGAGGTAACCTGAGTCAAGTCAATACCCATCGTGTCTGATATTGCCAGTTTGTAACATTCTATTCACATATTCTCTGTAGCCTACTCTTAGTGAATGCTCACGTGCCAGAGATACGCTTCTCACAACATCAGCTTCAGCCCGAACCGGATCCACAGGACGGCAAGAACCATGCGGAAGCCGCTTCGTCCGAGGCCTCCCAGGTTCGCAAGTACCTGCTGGCACGCGGCAACTCGGCCATTGCCGATCGCGGATTCCGTTGGCTGATGGTGCTGTGCGCGTTGAGCATCTTCGGCATCGTAGTGCTGATCGCCGCCGAACTGGTAGTACGCTCCAAGCTGGCATGGGGCAGCTTCGGACTGGACTTCTTCTACAAGGCCTTCCTCGACACTTACACCAACAAGCCGATGTACTGGGATCCGGTGAACGGGCATTTCAGCGCCCTGCCGTTTCTCTATGGCACGCTGGTCTCGTCCTTTCTGGCGCTGCTGATGGCGGTTCCGCTGGCCATCGGCGTAGCGGTATTTTTGACGGAGATGTGTCCACGCGCCCTGCGCGCTCCCCTGGCCTTCATTACTGAGCTGTTGGCGGCGATTCCCAGCGTGATCTATGGCCTGTGGGCGGTCTTCGTGTTGGTGCCGCTGCTGCGCGAGCATGTGAATCCCTGGCTGATCAAGGGATTTGGCTGGACGGGCTTCTTCGCCGACGACAACCCTACAGGTCTTGGCTTTCTAGCGGCGGGCGTGATTCTAGCCATCATGATTTTGCCCATCATCTCCTCACTGACTCGCGAGGTGATGACGGCCGTGCCGCAATCGCAGCGCGAGGCAGTGCTGGCTCTGGGCGCCACGCGCTGGGAGATGATTCGCATGGGAGTACTGAGGAATGCGCGCATCGGCATCGTCGGCGCGGTGATTTTGGGGCTGGGGCGCGCGCTGGGCGAGACCATGGCCGTGACCATGGTGATCGGCAACAGCCCGGAGATTCACCGCTCGCTATTGGCCAATGGCGCTACCATGTCGTCTGTGATCGCCAATGAGTTTGCCGAGGCATCGAGCGATCTGCATCTGAGCGCGCTGATGGAACTGGGGCTGGCGCTCTTCATTGTGACCATTATCGTCAACGCATTTGCCAGGTTGCTGGTCTGGATGGTGACGCGCGGAGCGCCGGCGTCGGCGCATTGATAGAAGCAGGGACCAGAGACGAGGGACTAGGGAATAGGGAATAGGGACGAGGGACTAGGGACTAGGGAACAGCGCGGGAGAAGAGAAACTGAAGACGGAACACAATCTGCGGGCGGGGATACGGGCGCTGACGGATGGCGCGGCTACTGGTCTGGCCGTGCTGGCGACCGTGCTGGTGGTGGCGCCGCTGGTGGCTATCTTCGTCTATCTCATTTACAAGGGCGCCAGCTCGTTGAGCTGGGATTTTTTCACCCAGGTTCCAAAGCCGGTGGGCGAGTCGGGCGGCGGCATGGCCAACGCCATTGCCGGTTCGGCGATTCTGCTGGGAGTGGGCAGCCTGATCGGGATTCCGGTGGGCATTGCCGGAGGCATCTTTCTGGCTGAGTTCGGGCGCGGCACCAGGCTGGCCAACGCGGTGCGCTTTACCGCCGATGTGCTCAACGGCGTTCCCTCCATCGTGATGGGCATTGCCGTTTACTCGCTGATTGTGGTGCCGCAAGGGCACTTTTCGGCCTTCTCCGGCGGCGTGGCGCTGGGCATCATGATGATCCCCACGGTCTGCCGCACTACCGAAGAGATGCTGCTCATGGTGCCGAACGCAGTCCGCGAGGCAGCGCTGGCCCTGGGCGTGCCCAACTGGCGCTCGGTGCTGGCCATTACCGTAAAGACTGCTTCTCCCGGTGTCATAACCGGCTGTATGCTGGCCTTTGCGCGAGTGGCCGGCGAGACCGCGCCGTTGATCTTCACCGCCTTCGGCAATGTGGGCTGGAGCGAGCGGCTCGACCAGCCGATCGCCGCCCTGCCGTTGCAGATTTATGTCTATGCGCTCTCTCCCTACGATGATTGGCACAGGCTGGCGTGGGCGGGATCGCTGGTGTTGATTGTGCTGATTGTGCTGGCCGTTACGCTGGTGCGCTATGTCACCAGCCGCGGCGTTTTGAAAGGGGCAAGCTAAGTGGGCGTCGGCATCGAGGTAACCAATCTGAACGCGTGGTACGGCAGCAATCACACGTTGCAGGAGATCAATCTGCACATCCCGGCAAACCATGCAACGGCGCTGATCGGGCCTTCAGGCTGCGGCAAGAGCACCTTCGTGCGCTGCATCAATCGCATGCATGAGACCAACCCCATCGCGCGCGTCACCGGCACTGTGCGCATCGGCGACCTGGACATCTATGCCGACGCCGAGCCGGTCGAGATTCGCCGCCGCGTAGGCATGGTTTTCCAGCGGCCCAATCCCTTTCCCACCATGTCCATCTACGACAACGTGGCCGCGGGGCTGAAACTGAACGGCTACAGCAACCGCCACGCGCTGGATGAGATCGTCGAGCGCTCGCTCAAAAACTCGGCGCTGTGGGACGAGGTGAAGGACGATCTGAAGAAGAAGTCCGGCGCCAGCCTCTCCGGCGGCCAACAGCAGCGGCTGTGCATCGCCCGCGCTCTGGCCGTGGACCCCGAGGTGCTGCTGATGGACGAGCCCGCCTCGGCACTCGACCCCGTTTCCACCTCTAAGATTGAAGACCTGATCTTCGAGTTGAAATCGCAGTACACTATAGTGATTGTGACCCACAACATGC
This sequence comes from Occallatibacter sp., assembly GCA_049698655.1. Classification (GTDB taxonomy): domain Bacteria; phylum Acidobacteriota; class Terriglobia; order Terriglobales; family Acidobacteriaceae; genus Telmatobacter. The sequence goes on from JBAVYF010000496.1 coordinate 14,643, forward strand.
AGCAAGCCGCGCGCGTGGCCGAGAAGACCGGCTTCTTCCTGAACGGCCGTATGGTGGAGTTCGACTCCACCCACAAGATTTTTACCAACCCCAGCGACAAACGCACGGAAGATTACATCACAGGCAGGTTCGGATGACACGCATACGCTTTCAACAGAGTCTTGAGGAATTGAAGGAGCGACTGCTGGTGATGGCCAGACTGGCAGAACAGGCCATTGAGCGTGCCACCGAGGCTTATCGGGTGCGCGATCTCTCCATTTGCGACCTGGTCAGCCGCAACGAGATCGAGATCAACCTCCTGGAGCGGGATATTGATCAGGCCGCGCTTGAGCTTCTGGCGATGGAACAGCCGATGGCCGGCGATCTGCGCTTCATCCTGAGCGTCATCAAGATTAACGCCGAACTGGAGCGTGTGGGTGACGCCGCGAAAAGCATCAGCGACCGGGTGCGCCACATGGAACAGATGGCTATGGCTGAACTGCCGGTCGATATTCCCAGGATGGCGACGCTGGCCACCGCCATGGTGCATAAAAGCCTGCAATCGTTCATCGGCGCGGATGCCGAGATGGCTCGTTCCGTGCTTACCATGGACGATGCCGTGGACGCGATGAACAAAACGGCCATTAAGTCGCTGATCAAGGTAATGGAAGAGCAAAGCCACCTGGCTCCGCAGGCGCTGAATGCGCTGATGATCTCACGCGCCCTGGAGCGTGTAGCGGATCATGCGACCAATATCTCCGAAGATGTGATCTTCTGGGTGCAGGGCGACGACGTACGCCACCATAAGAGCCTGATTAAAGACACGGAACAGCAGGGCAAGCAGGACAAGGGCGGGGAAAACGCAGCTTAACTTCTATATTTTCCTCGCGGTAGTTATAGCGGCCGGCGCCGACGGTGCGTGATATGGTGCATGACAAAAGGGGCAGCCCACAATCGGGCTGCCCCTTTGTCGTAGCCGAACCCGAAGGTTCCCCGGATTATGGCAGATAGTAACGGAAAGAGGTCCAGAACATGTTATCGATGCCCTTGGCGCCGATGGCAGGAGTTCCTGTCGACCAGCCCTCGCGAACCGCGTAACCATACTGGATGCTCTGGCGAAGGCGGCCACGGTCGCCCTTGTAGATGTCGTACCAGTAGCCGCCGGTAATCTCCTGAACGTCGCGAGTTTGCGCGCCGCAGGAGCTGCCGGGCAGGAAGCCAGTCGAGCTGCCGGAGTTGTAGCCGGGGTTAGTAATCGAGGTGCAGCCCGAGTTGCTGGTGGAGAGCGGGAAGCGCGAGCCGTAACCCACAGCCTGTTGAGCGGTGGGCACGGACCAGTGGCCGCCCCAGCTGCCACCGGCGGCGATCATTGCTGCCGTAGGCGTGGCGGAACAAAATGTTGAGGCGTTGGCGGCGGTAACGCCGGTCTCGCAGAAGGTGGCGGTGGGAGAGCCGAGCGTGAGGGCACCTGTGTTGGAGAAATCTGCGCGGCCGGCATAGTCGCCGCCGTAGTTGAGGTATATCAACAGGCGCGGCGTAGGATTTGCCTCAACGGTCAACAGGCCGCTGAGGTTGTGGATGGGAGCAAGCGCGCCGTTGGCGTCCGAGGTGACGTCGGCCAATGTAGAGTCGCCGTAGCGGCCCACGCCAGGTCCGTATAGGCCCTTCGCGCCAAATGTCAGCTTGTCTTTGATCAGGGGAACGCGCATGCTGCCGCCGATGCCACCGACGACGATGCCGTTGTTGTAGTAACCAGCCGTAGTCGATGATGCGAACTTAGCGCCCGGGGTTCCACCGTTATAGCCTTCGATGTCCGCCTGACCACCGTATTTGACGCTGTTGGTGGTCACGCCGGGGTAGACGGCTTCGTGCGCAAATCCGGCGATGCCGAAGACTTCGTAATGGCCGAAGCCGGGATCAAAGGCGGCCTTCACAATCAAATCAGGCGCCTGGTTGAAGGAGATATTGGCGATGTTCGTGTTGGCCACAATGGTCGCATATTGGGGAACCGCCAGGTATACTAAGTTGCCCACCGAATCGATTTGCTTCTGGTTGCCGTAGTTCTGGATATAGGTTGTAGTTCCGCTGGCGCTGATAGCCGCGTTGTAGTTGCCGCCATTTGCTCCAGCGCTGCCGAGAACCGCATATGGAGTGTTGCCGGCGATTGAAGCGGTGTAGAGCAGTTGCGGATTCTCAAGCGCGAAGCCGAAGGCTGCATGGTCAAAGGTCTTCGTCACGCGGAAACCATACTGGCGCGTCCACACAAAGCCCGCCACGTAGTTGGGGTCTATGGTCTGCGGCGTCAATATGTCGCCGGAGAGATTGGAGATGCCCTTCTTGTCTTCAGTGGCCAAGGACCACAACTGGCCGCCGGTGAAAGCCCAGTGGCTGTTGGTTTCGGCCTGAGCCCAGAGCACGCGCTGGCGCAACACATAGCTGTTGCTCTGGTTGTTGTTGGAAGTGATGCCGGTGCCCAACCAGTCAGCCTCGTAGTAGCCGCGCAGGGTGCCCCAGTTAGTTTTGCCCTCGGCCATCAGCGTAACGCGCGACTGGCGGGCCGAGCCGTAGAACTCGCTCAAAGAGTATGCGTCCGCACCCTCGTATGGAATCGAGCTAAAGGCGGTGGGAATGTCGCCGCCGGTGGCCTTGGTGCGGTAAACAGTTTCGCCCGCCAGGTAGCCGCCGGGGGCGATAGTGATGCCCTTGTAATGCAGCGCGCTGGGGCTGGCGATATCCTTCTTGATTTTGGAGGTCTCGTCGGAGATCGTGGTCGCCAGCGAAGCCTGCGTGCCCTTCAGGTCATTCACATTCGATTGCAGCGTGTTGACAGCCGCGGTATTCTCAGTCACGGCCTGCTGACCGGATACTGCAGCCGCCTGCGCCTTGTCGGCGGATGCCTGGGCTTGCGCGGCCGCTTCCTGCGCCTGCTTCAACTGCGCGTCTTTTGCGGCCAGGTCATTCTTCAGGCTGTTGATCTCGCCCTCCAACTCGCGGCGCAGCGCCTGAATCTGCTCTTCGACCGTTGGCGGCGGCGGTGTCTTCACCTTCTTGGTTGCTGTGTGCTTCGTCACCGGAGGTTTAGCTTCGCTTGTTTGTCCGTAGGAAGAAACAACGCTGACTGCCAGGATTGCCGCGGCAGCGATCTTGAGTCTGAAATTCATAGGGCCTCTCTTTTCTACTCCTGAGTCGATTTGGTTTATGGCGATGTCCGCTTTCACGGCGAGCGCCCTGTGTTCACGCATCATCGAAATCATGAAGACAAAGCCGATATTTTCTTGATAGGCCTCGGCGATCGACATGCGGGATATACATCGAAAGACGGACTTAGGAAAGCAGTGCAAGTGATACCTTCCCAAGACGCTTTCATCACCCAGACTCGCAGAGTTTTGTTAATGTTCAATAAACTTACAAACTTTTAACAAAAGCCTCGCCATCATCGCTGATCGTGCTCTTATAACGGCCGAGTTTGTAAGTCTGGAGGCGGAGAAGAATCAACAATATTTTCACAAAAGTGACACGCCGTTCATGACTGGCATCCGCGCGGCTCAGATATTAAGGAAATCTGCAATGTATTTCGCTTCAGAAGTGGTTGATATATGACCAACCAAAAGCATTGGGCAGGCGCGTTCGGACCAAAGCGATTATTGAAGCCGGGAAGTTTTCAAACTATATGGACTCAATTGAAGAAACTGATCACAACGATAGCGCTGCCAGGCTAAAGCTATGGTCCGGCGAAATGGCCGGACCATAGCTCTGGCATTACTGCAAGGAATAAACCGTCTTGAGCACTTTTTCTGCCACATTCTTGGGCAGCGGGGCATAGGAGAGAGCCGTTACTTCACTCTCGCCCGAGTTGACGATCCAGCTCAACAGGTCCTTGATGACCTTGCCCTTGGCGGGATCGGGAGATTTGAGGGGGACCAGCAGCCAGGTAAAGCTGGAGATGGGATAGGCATTGGCGCCGGGGGCATTGGTGATGGAGACACGGTAGTCGTCGGGAAGCTGCTTGACGCTGGCCGCGGCTTCGGTGACGCCTTCGATGGAGGCCTTGACGAAGTTGCCGGCCGGGTTCTTCACCGAGCCGAAGCTGATGTGGTTTTGCAGCGCATAGATCAGCTCGACGTAACCCAGGGCGCCCGGCAACTGGCGGACCAGGCCGGCCACGCCCTCATTGCCCTTGCCACCCACGCCCACAGGCCAGCTGGGCGAGGCGCCCTTGCCGGGGCCGTTGGCCCAGTCCTTGCTGACCTTGCTCAGGTAGTCGGTCCAGATGTATGTGGTGCCGCTGCCGTCTGAGCGGTGAACCACGGTGATCTTCTGGTCGGGCAGCTTCACGCCGGGGTTGTCTTTGGCAATGCGCGCGTTGTTCCAGTTGTCGATCTTGCCCAGGAAGATGTCGGCCAGCACGTCAGGGCTGAACTTGAGGTCGTCGACACCGGGAACATTGAAGACCGGAACCACTGCACCGATGACGGTGGGAATGTGAATGAGCTTGTTCTTTGATGCGGCAAGCTGCTCATCGGTCATTACTGCGTCGGAGGCGCCGAAGTCCACCAAGCCAGCGCTCACCTGGCGGATGCCGCCACCTGAACCGATCGACTGGTAGTTGATTTCAACGCCGGGATGCGCCGCGCTGTACTCACTGAACCATTTGGAATAAATCGGATAAGGGAAGGTCGCGCCTGCCCCGGTTAACTTCTGCGCCTGAGCGGAGCTCAAGGCGAAAACCAGCAACCCAACTGCAATCAACGTCTTTTTCACGTAAATCCCCTTTGCAGAGTACCTGCTGCGTTCAATTGTCTACTGGGAATGTTACGGGCGTATGAATGAACGGTTTTTTAATGAAAGGAAATGAGAGGGCTACCGGAAGGCGGAGGCGTACAAGCAACATCTCTCTCGCTCCGTAATGCGGCCACGAGTGTAATCAAAAATGAGAACCTAAAGTATAGGGCCGGCATCCGTTGAGTCATATCTTCAAGCGATCGAAGACGACCGATGCCGAGGCTCTGGCGTTTAAGCGGCGCACAACTAGCATCGACTCATCGACTCGGCAAAGATGCACAAGCAGGCCCTTGGGATCGTCCCCCAGACACACCGAGAGTAATTCACGACGGAATACGCGACCGCCATGACATCGTTCATTGCAACAGGAAGTCCAAGGAGGGCGTTGTTGGCCTCTGGGGAGCAATGGACCAGTAAATGTTGAGCTAAGCCTAACCGTTCCCCTGCGCCTCAACCCCCAAAAGCTGCTCGAAGCCTTTTAAAGGGAGCGGCCGGCCGAAGAAATAGCCTTGATAGTCATGGCAGCCAATACTGGCCAGAAAGTTACGTTGCGCTTCCGTTTCAACGCCCTCGGCAATCACCCTCAGACCGAGGCTCTTGCCCAAGGCGACGATAGTGCTGCAAATCGCGGCATCGTTGGCATCGGTGAGCAGGTCACGGACGAAGGACTTATCAATCTTCAACTGGCTCAGAGGCAGTCGCTTCAAGTAGGCAAGCGATGAATAGCCGGTGCCGAAGTCATCGAGAGAAAAACTTAGACCCCGTTCGTTAAGAGCATCATTTTGGCTATGACCTCCTCTATGTTGTCGAGGAGCAAGCTTTCGGTCAATTCCAACTTGAGCTTTCGCGGATCGGCGCCGGTACGCATCACCGCAGCCAGCACCTGGTCCACGAATTCTGCCTGGCGGAACTGGCGGGCGCTGACATTGATGGCCAGGGTGAGATGGGCGGTTTCCGGCCGGCACGCCCATGCGGCGATCTGGGTGAGGGCAGTTTCCAGCACCCAGAGGCCAATCGGCAGGATCAGCCCTGTCTCCTCGGCCAGAGAAATAAACTCGGCGGGCGACGTCAAACCGCGCTCGGGGCTCAGCCAGCGCAGCAGTGATTCGGCACCGGTGACGCGACTCTCGCCATCCACCTGCGGCTGGTAGTAGAGGAGAAGCTGATGCTTCTCGATACCTTTGCGCAGGTCTGCTTCCAAAGCCGCGCGACCCTTGACGGATTTCTGCAAGTCGGGGTCGAAGAAACGCAGGGTGTTGCGCCCCTTCGCCTTGGCCTGATACATGGCTATATCAGCCTGTTTCAGCAGGTCGTCAATGCTGATCCGATGCTTTCCAAAGAGGGTTGCGCCAATGCTGGCCGTGCTGCGATGTTCCTGCCCGCAAAGGATGTAAGGGCGATCGAGGGAAACGAGTATCTTCTCGCAGACGGCCTTGACCTGGGCGGCGGCGTCTTCGGGCAGCCTGTTCAGGTTCTTCAGGAGGATGACGAACTCATCGCCCCCCAGGCGGGCCACGGTGTCGATTTCGCGCACGCAGGCGGCAAGGCGGCGCGTCACCTGTTGCAAGAGCAGGTCGCCGATGTCGTGTCCGAGGGTGTCGTTGAGGATCTTGAAGTTATCCAGGTCAAGGAAGAGCAAAGCTCCTTCTTCTCCACTGCGCGCGCTGGAAGCGACGGTCTGTTGCAAGCGGTCAAGGAGCAGGCGGCGGTTGGGCAAGCCGGTCAGCGGATCGTAAAAGGCAAGACGCTCGATTTTCTCTGCCGCCGCCTTGCGCTCGGTGATATCGATCAAGGTTTGGACGTAGTGAGAGACTTCTCCGGAGAGATCCCGCACCGCGGTGATCGTAAGCCAAATGGGACTCACCGTTCCGTTCTTGCGGCGGCGCCAGATTTCGCCCTGCCAAACGCCCTGGCGATGGAGTTCCGCCATCAATTCGTCATAGAAGGCCTGTTCATGGCGATCCGAGCGCAACATGCTTATCTTTCTTCCCATCACCTCTTCGGCGGAATAGCCGGTGATGGCGGTGAAGGCCTGGTTGACCTGGAGAATGACATGCTCGGCATCGGTAACCGCCATGCCCTCTTGGCACTCGAAGGCGGTGGCCGCGATCCGTAGATAGGCCTCGGTACTGCGGCGGCGCTCGACCTCCTGCTGGAGTTCGGCGGTGCGCTCCATCACCCTCCGGTCCAGCTCCAGGTTGAGTTCGCGGAGCATCTTTTCCTGCTGCAAAAGTCTCCGGTTGCGTTGCTCAATGCGGCGCAGCCGCAGGTAATATGCCAAACAAGCCAGCACCAGCAACCCAGCAATCGCCCGGAACCACCACGTGGCCCACCAGGGCGGCAGGATGGTGAGCCGGAGCGTAACCCCCTTCTGGTTCCACAGGTCGCGGTTGTTGCTGCCTTGCACGCGAAAGACATACTGCCCCGGCGCTAGGGTCGTATAGGTCACGAAGCGGCGATCGCTGCCCACCTCGTTCCACTGCGTCTCCAATCCTTCCAATCTATAGCGATAGCGGTTGCGATCCGGGCTGACATAGCTGAGCGCGGAAAACTCGAACGAGAAAATGCTTTCGGCGTGGGTCAATGTGAGCGAGTCGGTCATCGAGATCGACCGGCGCAGCGGCGAGTTTCCCCCAATGGGCGCGGTCTTGCCGAGTATCTGGAAGTCGGTGAGCACCACCGGCGGAACATACGGATTGTCCACCACCCCATCGGTGTAGAACGCGATCATCCCGCCCTGGGAGCCGAAGAACATCTCTCCGCGTGGGCTCTTCCACGGTGTGTTGTAACCATAGAACTCGTTTCCCAGAAGTCCATCGGATGCGGAGTAATTCCTGAACGTCCGGTCGCGCGGATTGAAGCGCGACATGCCGTAGTTGGGTAACGGGCAATTCGGAAGTTGCCTCTGCTGACGAAAACAAGAAATCGCATGAAGGGATGCCCAAGCCTCATGAACACTTGGGATTCTTGATTACGGCTCCGATTGATCTATCCGCACGCCACAAGGACTGCAAGGC
>JBAVYF010000497.1:0-6393 GCA_049698655.1 Occallatibacter sp.
GAAGGACGTTCGCGGCTTCGCATACGACGTCGTCAACGCCGTGTTCGCCGCGGGCGCAGACGATGTGCGTGATGCCATTGCCCGTGCTGAAGCATTGACGGCAGCACGCGAATCCGCCGATTTCGCAGCAATTTCAGCGGCTTTCAAACGCATCAAGAACATCCTGCGTCAGGCCGAAGAGAAAAAATATATGAAAGCCTTGCCCCATTTGGTGCCACATTCACCGGAGGCACAGAGGCTCTTGGATGCTGCTACCGCTCTTGCTCCGAAAGTAGCCAAGCTGGGCCAGCAAAGGGCCTACGGCGAAGCGTTGGCCGCTATCGCGACTCTCCGCCCGGTGGTAGACACCTTCTTCGATAAGGTGATGGTGCTCGATCCCGACGATAGGATTCGCGCAGCGAATTTGGGAGTGGTTGACGAGGTACTACACCGTTTCTCCGACATTGCAGACTTCAGCGAGATCGTGTCGGGGTAATTTTGGCTTCGCTGGAATGCTCATGTTTTACTTTTCCAGTGTTTTCTCGCCGCATCCCCGCCTTATCCCGCCCGTCTACAATCAAGAGAGATGTCCGACACGCTTTATCTGAGTCTGTGGTATCCGAATCTGCGCCTGGCCCAGCTTGCTGACAAGCTGACTACGGTGCTGGGAGCGTTTGCCGCGCACGGCGGCGAGGCGCGGGTCTACTCGGCGACGGTGTGGCCGGTGAGCTGGAGCGAGTCGCCGGTCTTTCAACAGGTCTATGGCCGAAGAGTCGGAACAGCCGGCGATGGAGCCGTTCAGCTGGGCGCGGAGCCGCGCCTGGTTGTCGAAGAGGCGCTCGAAATTCTGCACGACGACTACGCTTATGAGTTCCAGATCGGCTGGAGTCTGTGGGAGCTGGAAGAGTTGGCCCCACAGCAGGTGGCTTGCTGGACGCGGGAGCCGCGGCTGGTGCGGGTGACGGGCTTCGGGCCGCTCTTCGATGAAGGCGCATACGAGGCCGATGGGCACATCCGGATCGACTTCGGCTCGGATACGCCGTTCCTTGAAGAAGATTTGGAGCTTGACTCGATTGCCGCCCGGCACGTCGAAGAGAATGTGCGCCAACTGGTTGAGTTGACCGCGGCCTTGGAGAAGGATTCCGGGGCCACGGCGCGCCTGTTGTGGAGCGAGTTGGGAGAGAGCCTGGCGCAGCGGCTGGCGGCGCGACTATCGACGCGGCTTGGGGGGACGAACTGACCGTGCGACTGACCATCGAAAAATTGAGGACGCTGGTGCTCGTGGCGGGAGTTCTGTTGCTCGTGGCGCTGGTGGTATTTCTGGCCGTGGGCAGGGGTAAGAATCCCTTCAATCGTCGCGACCTGCCCCAGCGGCTGGGCATTGAAATCCAGCAGGAGGCCAACGGCGTCACCTACACGCAGGCGCACGGCGGCCGCACGCTGTTCAAGATTCACGCCTCGAAGATAGTTCAGTTAAAGCAGGGCAACGCGCTGCTGCACGACGTGAAGATTGAGCTGTATGGCGAAGACGGCAGCCGCGTGGACCGAATCGAGGGCGGCGAGTTTGAATACGACCAGAAAGCCGGCACGGCCATCGCCGCCGGGCCGGTGGAGATTACGCTGATGCGGCCGGGCGTGGCGCCGGCCATTGCGCCCAAGGCGACGGCTGGGCAGGCTGTGGGAGAGAAGCTGAAAGGCGCTCCGGTAGCCTCGGTGGCCGAAGCTGCCGCGCAAGGCGAAATCCACGTGAAGACCAGCGGTCTCACCTTTGACCAGAAGAGCGGAGTTGCCACGACCAGCCAGCACGTGGACTTTTCTATGGCGCAGGGGGCGGGCAGCTCGATGGGGGCCACCTACGACTCGCAACAGGGCCTGCTGGTGCTGGACCGGGCAGTGGAGTTGACGACACGGCGCGGCGCTAAGGCGGTTCAGATTCACGCCCATCATGCGGAGTTTGAGCGCGAGAGCCAGATTTGCCGCCTGCGCGCGGCCACGGCCGACTTCAAGGGAGGAGAAGCGACGGCCGGAGATGGCAAAGTGCTCTTCCGTCAGGACGGGTCGGCGGTGCGGCTGGATGCGATGAATGGCTTCACACTGACCACGACAACCGGCGGCCATCTGACGGCGCCCACCGGGCACATGGAGTTTGACGAGCACAACCAGCCGCGTCACGGCCACCTGGAGGGCGGGGTGACGATGGATTCGGCAAGTGAGGTTGCCGGCCGGCGCCGGCAGTTGCATGGAACCGCGCCCACGGCGGAGCTGGAATTCAATGCGCAGGGGCAGTTGCGCCACGCGCACCTTGAACGGGGCATGGCGATGGACAGCGAAGAGTTGAGCGAACAGGCGGGCCAGCCGCAACGGCTGAGCCGCCACTGGCGTTCGCCCATTGCCGACGTGGAGTTCCGCGATGCGGGCCTCGGGCAAATCGAACTGGGTGCGGTGCACGGGACCGGCGGCGTGGTGGTAACTGGTGAAAGCCAGCGCGGCGCAGGAGCGGTTGCGACCTCGCGGCTCTCGGCCGACCAGGTGACGGGTGCGTTTGGGCCGAGTTCCGTGTTGACCACGATGAACGGGTCGGGACACGCGAGCATCGAGGAAACCACCGAGACGGGAACCCGGCAGACCACGAGCGGCGACCGGCTGGAGGCGCATTTCCTTGCCCCTTCAGAGGCCGGGGCAAAGCACGGGCCGGGCGGGGAGGCGCAGGTTCAGTCGGCCACGGTAGAGGGCCATGTGGTGCTGACGCAGATTCCTGCGGCGAAGCCCGGTTCGCCGCCGCCGTCGCAGCTTCGGGCCACGGCAGGCCGCGCCGACTATGCGGGCGAGGGCGAATGGCTGCACCTGACCGTGAATCCCCGTGTCGAGGACGGCGCTCTGCAGCTTACGGCAGACAAGGTGGACGTTTCGCGCGCCTCGGGCGATGCCTTTGCGCACGGCAACGTGAAGGCGAGCTGGACGGATGCAGGCGCCGGAGGCAACGGCCGGCAGGGCAGGCCGGCAGGCGGTATCTCCGGACAGGGTAACGTGGCTTTGGGCGGGCAGGGTCCGGCGCATGTAGTGGCCGCTGAGGCGCACTTGCGCCATGCAGTCGGCGGGGCGACCGGCGAGGCCACTTTCAGCGGCCAGGCGCGGCTGTGGCAGCAGGGCAACTCAGTGGCCGCGCCGGTAATTGTGCTGGACCGGGAGCGGCAGACATTGGTGGCGCGCACAACGGGTGCGTCTGAGCCGGTGCGGGCTGTGCTGGTGAGCGCGACTGAATCCGTGTCCGGTCGAGCGCCGGGCAAAGAGGCAGGCAGGGGACAGGGGAAAGCAAATCAGCCTTCGGTGATCCGGGTGCGCGGGGGCGACCTGAAGTACTCCGATGTGGAGCGCAAGGCGGTGATGCACAGCGGCGTTCTGGGCAAGGTGATTGCAGAGACAGGAACGGCGACCTCGACCTCGAATGAAGTTGAGGTGACGCTGTTGCCGGCGGGCAAAGCCGCGGGCAAGGACGGAGGCGAGGGGCAGGTGGACCACATGACAGCCCGCGGCCACGTGGTGTTGACCAGCGGAGGCCGGCGCGGGACCGGGGAGCAGTTGGTCTATACCAGCGCTACAGGTGAGTACGTTCTGACTGGAACCGCTGCCGTGCCGCCCAAAATGTCCGATCCGGCACGGGGAACCGTGACCGGCGAGGCTTTGATTTTTCATGGTCGCGATGATAGCGTCAGTGTCGAGGGCGGCGGACAGAAGACCACGACGCAGACCACTGCGCCGAAGTGAGAGCGCAAGAGAGAGTATGAAAGGGTGTCAGAAGCGAGCTTGATGGATACATTGATCGCCGAGGGAATCGGCAAGACATACAAAGGACGGCAGGTGGTCCGCGGAGTGGATCTGAAGATCTCGCGCGGCGAGGTTGTGGGGCTTCTGGGGCCGAATGGCGCGGGCAAGACCACCTGTTTTTACATTATCGTGGGGCTGGTCGAGCCCGATGGCGGGCGCGTGCTGGTGGACCAGACCGAGATCACGCAGATGCCGATGTACCTGCGCGCGCGCAACTTCGGCATCAGCTATCTGCCGCAGGAGCCTTCGGTCTTTCGCAAGCTGACCGTCGAGGAGAACATCCAGGCCGTGCTGGAGGCGCAGCCGCTGGACAGCCGGGAGCGGCGGGCGCGGACCGAGCGGCTGATTCACCAGCTCAATCTCGGCCACATCCGCACCACGCGGGGCTACGCGCTATCGGGCGGCGAGCGGCGCCGGGTGGAGATTGCGCGTTCGCTGTGCATTCAGCCCAACTTCATCCTGCTCGACGAGCCGTTCAGCGGCATCGATCCGATCGCCGTGCTGGAGCTGCAAAAGATCATCTTCGACCTGAAGGCCAGCGGCATCGGGGTTCTGATCACCGACCACAACGTGCGCGAGACGTTGAGCGTGACCGACCGGGCCTATATCATCGCCGAAGGGAGAATTTTCCGCGCCGGAACACCGCACGAACTGGGCAACGACGTGGAGGTGCGGCGGATTTATCTGGGGGAGGGTTTTACGCTGGGTTGATGCGTGCTCCCGGCGGGCAGGCGGCTACGGCAGACTGCGGGCAGATTGGCTTCTGTCAATCCCCACGCGAGCCAGAAGCTCGAAGCAATTCCAGACAGAGATTCCCGGATTGAGTGCCGCCCAATCCGGAACAGCTGTATCGAAGTGCGGCATTTTGAACTTCAGCCTTTTTCTCACCCAAGTACACTGGCGGTGAGTCCAACCGGGAATCGAGTTCCATTTATGGCGCTGCTGCAACCCAAATTGAGCCTCAAGGTCTCACAACGCCAGATCCTGACTCCGGGCCTGATGCAGATGGTGAGCGTGCTGGCGCTCAACAAGCTCGAGCTGAAAGAGATGATCGATGCCGAGATGGTGGAAAATCCCGTCCTGGAGGAGATTGACGAGACGGTTCCGATGCTGGATGAGGTTGCGGGCCGCGAGGAACGCCTGGAACGCGGAGTTGAGGAGCGCGGGGTCGAGGAGCCCGCGGCCCCGCCCAAGGACCCTTTCAACGAGATCGACTTCGGAACGTACTTCCAGGACTACCTCGACCCCGGTTACCGCACACAGCCGGAGTATGAAGAGAACGAAAAGCCCTCGTTTGAAAACTTTCTTTCCCAGCCTACGACTCTCGCCGATCACCTAGCGTGGCAGTTGGGAGCACTGACCCTGGAGCCCGGTTTGCACGAGGCTGTGGAGTTCGTCATCGGCAATCTGGACGAGGATGGGTACCTGTCCGGCGGCGAAGAAGAACTGGCGGCGTCCTTCTGCAAATCCCAGGAGGAACCGGAAAGGGAAGCGGCGCTTGAGCTGCTGCGCCGCGGCATTGACCTGGTGCAGCAACTTGACCCTGCCGGAGTGGGCGCCCGCGACCTGCGCGAGTGCCTGCTGATTCAGATTACTGCCCAGCAGCATGAGTTTGCCCAGTTGTTTGCCAGGCAGGCGGTCGATCCGGACAAGATGGACGAGGATGTTCATCGCGGCTTCCGCGCCGAGGCCGAGGCGCATCTCGAGGAGCGCCGTCGCAGCATGGAGGTGGCGGCGCTGATTGCGGACCGGCATCTGCACTTGTTGCAGAAGCGGGACGTGAAAGATCTGGCGCGGGCGGCCCAGATCACCCCCGCCGAGGCGCATGCGGGAATCGAGTTTATCCGTACCCTTGATCCCCGGCCCGGCCGCCAGTACAACCGCGAGCAGTCGCGGCTGATCGAGCCTGATGTCGTCTTCATCAAGCGCGGCGACACCTGGGTGGTCTCGATGAACGAGGAGGGCCTGCCCAGCCTGCGGCTCAGCCGGCGCTACCGGCAGATGCTCACCGCAGAAGGCACCGACAAAGAGGTCAAGGAGTACGTGAAGGAGCGGTTCCGCTCCGCGTTGCAACTGATGCGCAACATCGCCCAGCGCAAGAGCACAATTCTGCGAACCTGCGAGGTCATTGTGCGCCGCCAGCAGGACTTTCTCGAAGTGGGCATTGAGGCGCTGCGGCCGATGATGATCAAGGAAGTGGCCGAGGAGATCGGCGTTCATCCCTCGACGGTGAGCCGCGCGGTGGCCAATAAGTACGCGCACACCCCGCAAGGGGTCATCGAGCTGCGCTTCTTCTTCTCCGAGGGGTCGAACGGGCCTGAGGGCGCAGACACGCCGCTGCTGGTGCTCAAGCGCAAGGTTCGCAAACTAATCGCCGAGGAGGATCCGCGCCATCCGCTAACCGACGACCAGTTGGCCGCCCTGCTCCAGGCCCAGGGCATCCAACTGACGCGCCGCACCGTGGCCAAATACCGCGAAGACATGAACATCCCCAGCACTCACCAGCGCAGACGCCGGGACGGGTGAAAGTGCAGGTAACAGGTAATAGGCGCCAGGGATTAAGGGGTCAGGATGGAACCTGAAGTGAGT